>CAYPQU010000003.1:67817-69061 GCA_964412965.1 uncultured Candidatus Saccharibacteria bacterium
ACCAAACAGCTACTTCGGCTAACATGATTTTTCTAAAAAATCTAAAATGAGCCCACGATCGGAATTGAACCGATGACCTCTCCCTTACCATGGGAGTGCTCTACCAACTGAGCTACATGGGCTTAGGCGATAACAGGTAATATGTCATTAATATATAATGACTCACCCATCTTACTATTTTTCTGCTTTTTTTTCAACAAAACTTGCATTTTTAAAAATTTTGGGTTATTATGAAAATTATATTCTAATATTTTTTAAATATTGTTTTTATATCGCGGGATAGAGAAATGGTATCTCGCAAATAAATAATAGCTCGAATAACCTAAGGTTATGAGCCTATTATGCAAAGTATTAGTTTATACGTTTCTGTTTAGATTTACATACATCGCGGGATAGAGAAATGGTATCTCGTAAGGCTCATAACCTTAAGATCTTGGTTCAATTCCAAGTCCCGCAACAATTTTTATAAAAACCCTTTAATAAAGGGTTTTTATAGTTGAAAATATATTAAAATATGATATATTAGTTTTGGTTAGATTTAATCGCGAAATATGTCGACGTAGCTCAGTTAGTAAGAGCGGGCGTTTCATAAGCGCCAGGTCGCAGGTGCAAATCCTGCCGTCGACACAATGAAAATTAAAAAAATTCAGACAGTAAGTTTAATAGTGTTTTTGATTTCTTTAACTTCCTGTGCAGGGTTGATGATTTTCATACTCTGGAATAATCCAGATGGTTTTAATAATGTAAATCGCCTAGCAATTACCTTCTTTATTGTGGGATTAGCCTCATTTCTAATCTGGTTTACAACAACCATACTAGAAATAAAGAAGGGTATTGAAAAAAAATAAGTTTTAGGTTAAGATAGTATTTGCATAAAAGAAATTTTATTTTGCAGTCGTAGCTCAACTCAGATAGAATTAGCGAGCAACCGCCAAGCGGGTGCCCAAAACAATATTAATTGAGTAAGCTATGTGGAAAAAAATAAAATTTGCAGTCGTAGCTCAACTCAGATAGAATTAGCGAGTAACCGCCAGGCGGGTGCCAAGGTAATACTGATAAAGCTATAGTTTAATAAATAAATACAAATTTGCAGTCGTAGCTCAACTGGTTAGAGCACCCGCCTGTCACGCGGGAGGTTGAGGGTTCAAGTCCCTTCGACTGCGCATTTTAAAAAAGAAGTCTAAACGACTTCTTTTTTGCAGTTGAAGGGACTTGAAAGACGGAGCGCGACGGCGCGAGTCGGG
>CAYPQU010000004.1:0-51395 GCA_964412965.1 uncultured Candidatus Saccharibacteria bacterium
CCAACATACAATTGCGATGTGAGTGCAGCCGCTGGCTAAAACACACAACGACTACATATGTATAATAACATGTGTCCATAAAAATACAAAACCCCACCGATTGCTCGATGGGGTTTTGCTCGCAATTGTTGTCAGACAATAAATCGTACTGACGATTTGGAGTGTTTTACTCACTTGGATAGAATAGCAAATAAAAAGACGATTGTCAAGTATTAAATATTTTGGTATTATGTTTATGGTTTTGTGTCGGGTAAACGCGCCCTGTTTGTCAGGGTGAGGAAAGTCTGAACACACAGTTCGACATTGTCGAACAATTGTAGTGGGTAATACCCACCATGAGTAATCATTGAGGTGCGAACAGAGACGTTTCTTTTCGAAAGGAAAGAAACACCCTAAGCGCAAGCGAAAGGGTGAGTTTCTATAGTAATATAGAAATTGAAACGGCTAAATCCTTACAAGTGTGCAAGATCGTATCCCCACACCCATATTTTTATTGTTTTTTAAAAAACAAATGAATTACAAATTAAAAATATATTTTTAGATTAAGTAAAATTTTAAAATATATATTATGTAATCATAATCATAATAATAAAAATATTGGTGTGGGGAGGAATCGCTTGAGCCCGAAAGTAATTGAGGGCCTAGATAAATGTTTACCGCTTCAGCAAACGCTGGAGAACAGAATTCGGCTTACAGACACAAAATCATAAATGAAAAACACCTTGTCCAAAGCTTGGTGTTTTTCATTTATATTTGAGAAAAATGGTTCATTAATTTTTTATACTCTCCTTACTTGGTCTTAAAATTATTTTTATAAAAATAATTTTAAGAAAGTGGATATCAAAAATTTATTTTTTATTTTTTTCTTTAAAAAATATTTTTGAAAAGAAAAAAGTTATCCACACTTTTTTACAAAAAAGTATTGCAGTTATTTTTTAGATGAGAGATAATATAAGTGTGAGTGTGATGAAGTTTTTTACAAAAATTATTTTTTAAAAAAAATTTTGTAAGGTCGTCTGATTCACACACATCTTTTAAAAATAATTTTTAAAATAATATGGTAGTAAAGAAAGCAAAAAAGGCTGTAAAGAAAGTTGCAAAGAAGCCTGCAAAAAAGGCTGTAAAGAAAGTTGCAAAAAAGCCTGCAAAAAAGGTTGTAAAGAAAGTTGCAAAAAAGCCTGCAAAAAAAGCTAAAAAATAATTTAGCTTAACTCAAAAAGAAAATCCTCTCTCTATCGAGGATTTTCTTTTTGTGTTAAAATGGAATTAATGCAAACAAGGCTGTTAAACCGCCTTATAAATAAGCATTATAAATATAAATTAAGGTTTTGATAACTATATAACAAGGATGGTTAGACTAAGACTACAATTAATCTTGTTTAAAATAAAATGGGAATATTAAATAACATAATAGGCACTGAAAGTGACAGGCTCATCAAAAAATGGAAACCTACAGTAGAAAGAATAAATAAATACGAAGATTACTTTAAGGGATTAGATGATGAAGCTCTCAAATTAAAAACTAGTGAATTTAAAAACAGAATAGAAAAAGGAGAAAGTCTTGAGGATATTTTACCAGAGGCTTTTGCATTGGTTAGAGAAGCATCTGTTAGGACTAGAGGAGAAAGACATTACGATGTTCAGCTCATTGGAGCTATCGCTCTGCACAATGGCAAGGTAACAGAAATGAGAACAGGAGAAGGTAAGACTTTAGTTGCAACTATGCCGGCATATTTAAATGCACTCATAAGTAAAGGTGTTCATATTGTTACTGTCAATGATTATCTTTCAAGAAGAGACGCTGTAAACATGGGTTTGGTTTATCATGCACTAGGTTTGAGTGTAGGAGTTATTAATTCTCAAAACACATCCTACAAATATGATCCTAGTCATGTAACTGAAGAGCAAGCAGAAGATGACAAAGAGATAGGTGGTTTTCGGGTTCAATATGAATATTTAAAACCTTGTTCTAGAAAAGATGCTTATGCTTGTGATATCACTTACGGTACAAATAATGAATTTGGTTTTGACTATCTAAGAGACAATTTAGCGAGAAGTATAGATGATGTAGTTCAAAGGTCTCCATTTTTTGCGATAGTTGACGAGGTGGACTCTATTTTGATAGATGAATCCAGAACTCCCTTAATTATTTCTTCTCTTGCAGAAGAAAGCGAAGATCTATATTACACTTTTGCTGATATTGCGAAGAAATTAAAAAAAGAAGAAGATTATACTGTTGACGAAAAACTCAGGGCTATTTCTCTGACTGATCACGGAATAACTATTGCAGAAGATTTACTCGGAATTCAAAATATCTATACCGAAAAAGGAATCAAGTATGTCCACCACTTAGAAACTGCGGTCAAGGCTCGTGCTCTTTATGAGAATAATAAAGATTACGTAGTTAAGGACGGAGAAGTTATTATAGTTGATTCTTTCACCGGGAGATTGCAACCCGGTCGTCGCTGGAGTGAAGGATTACACCAAGCGATAGAAGCCAAGGAAGGAGTAAAAATAGAAAAAGAAACTAGAGCTGTAGCTTCGATTACATTCCAGAACTACTTTAAGTTTTATAGCAAATTATCTGGAATGACAGGAACAGCTGAAACTTCCAAAGAAGAATTTTTGAAAGTTTATGGACTTGATGTTGTTGTTATACCTACCCACAAGCCTATAAACAGAAAAGATCACAATGATTTAATATACCAAACAGAGAAAGCAAAATTCAAAGCCGTAGCTGAGACGGTAAAAGAATTACACGAAAAGGGTCAGCCTGTGCTTTTAGGTACTGTGTCGATAGAAAAGAATGAACTCTTGTCTGCTTATCTTACACAAGCAGGAATACCACACACTGTTTTGAATGCAAAAAATCACGAAAGAGAAGGAGAAATAATAGCAAACGCTGGTCGCTTGGGTGCTGTTACTGTAGCCACAAACATGGCTGGTAGGGGAGTTGATATTAAATTAGGAGGTGTACCTTTTGATCAAGATAAATATGAAGAAGTAAAAAAACTAGGAGGGCTATTTGTTATAGGTACAGAGCGTCATGAAGCGAGAAGGATAGACAATCAGTTGCGAGGTCGTTCTGGACGACAAGGAGATCCTGGAGAAACTAGATTTTATGTTTCTCTGGACGATGATTTAATGAGGATTTTTGGATCAGAAAGAATTAAGTCTATGATGTCTAAGTTGGGCATAGAAGAAGATCAGCCAATAGAAAATAAATTTATATCTAACACACTAGAAAATGCTCAAGCTAAAGTAGAAGGATTTCACTTTGATTCTCGAAAGCACACGTTGGAATACGACAATGTTTTAAGCCATCAAAGAAAGGTTGTTTATGAAAGAAGAAGAACCATGCTTCTCGGCAATCATGAAGACTTAGAAAAATTCCTCGAATCTTTATCTAAAGAATACGGATATGAGTTTGAAGAAGTTGTTAGAAAGAAGAGATTTGCAATGGGAGAGAGTTTATTCTTCGAGACTATTCGTAGAATAGCACTGTATGTCACTGATACTTTGTGGGTAGAACACCTAGAAACAATGGAATACACTCGTTCTTCTGTAAATCTTAGAGCTTATGGACAGAGAGAACCCTTAATCGAATATAAAAAAGAAGGACTAAGGCTATTTAAAGAGATGGAAATTAATTTTAGGGATAAAGTTGTTTCTTTGATTAATACTATTAATGTAGACACGAAAGATGAGCCAGAAAAAGAGGTAGTAGAAAAGAAACCAGAACTAATTCTTAATTCAGGGGGGGGAAGTGAGGGTAATCAGCCAAATAGAAGAGATTCTCCTAAGGTAGGAAGGAATGATCCTTGTCCTTGTGGATCCGGCAAGAAGTATAAACAGTGTTGTGGAAAACAAGCCTAAGCCTTATCTTTGAATGGATAATTTTTTAGTTTTCTTAAACTAATTTAGTATAAAATCCTTGTTTTATAAAGGTATTTAAAACATAAATATGTTTATTAGTCAAAAAACGCAAAAAAACCTTATTTTTATTCATAATTACGAAACAAAATACCTTATTTTGTCAATATTTAATCTATAAAAAATCCCTACAAAATAAGGGTTTTTTATATTTGACAAGGTAAAAAAATATTGCATAAGTATTGACTCTTTGTCACCTTTGTGATACTATAAACAAGTCCAAGTATATTATGATAATAAATAATATATTATGGATTTTTTAGTTTTAGTTCGTTTATGTAAATAAACAAGCTACGGCTAACCATCAAAAGATGGCGTTTGGCAGATCGAAACTGCTGACTATGCATATAAATAAAATTAAAAATGTATTGCAGTCTTTTGTTGTCTTTCCGATGTTCGCTATGACTATGCCTCTTGCAAGTCTAGATGCAGTAGGAAGCATGACTGCAAGCATTGAAGCTATTACGAGTGAAGTTTCTGTGATAACAACACAAGAAAACGAAGCTCGAAAGGCAAAAGCAGATGCCATAGATAATTATTTTGCATCAAAAGACGCTCCTTTGTCAGGTTATGGAATGAAGTTCGTAACCGAAGCAGAGAAAAATAACTTAGATTGGCGTCTATTGCCTGCTATTGCAATGAGAGAAACAACCGGAGGTAAGTTTGCGTGTAAAAATCCAAATGCTCCTTATAATAATTTTGGTTGGCACTCATGCAAAAAAGGATTTAGCTCTATCGAAGAATCCATAGAATTTATCTCTATGACTCTCGGAGGTAATAACGAAAAAGGTCGTTATTACAAAGAAGGAATGACTTCTGAGCAAATTCTTAAAAAATACAATCCTGACTCTGTTATCCCAGGGTATTCAAAACAAGTGATGAAAATAATGGATACAATAGGTGGATTTAAAAAAGACAATAATATTTAAACAAAAATACTCCCGAAGGCTAGCCCTCGGGAGTATTTTTGCTCTATATTTTTTTAACAGTATCTATGGCTATACTTTTTTCGCCATTACGCTCGGTAACTTTACCTTTAAGTGCAATCACATTATCAACGACAAAAATGTCTCTATTGGCTTCGTAGACACGATTAAAAGCTACAGCTTCTATTGTTCCTGTAAAATCAGAAAGTCTTAAGAAGGCCATCATTGTATTATTTTTTGTAGTAAAGACTTTTACTTCATCAACAACAGCGGCCACGGTTACCATGTCATTAACCTTGCATTTTAATTTAATATCTTTTGCTACTGTACCAAATTTCTCTATTTTTTCTTTGAATTCATCTAGTGGATGGCCAGATATGTACAAACCAAGTAAGTCTTTTTCCCAGGACAATTTTTCTTTATTACTAGCAGGCTCTTGAGGTGAAAGAGATAATTTTACACCAACCCCTCCAAGTTCTCCAAATAGTGATACTTGGCTAGAAGAGCCTCGTGCCTCTTTGTTAAAAGAAAGAAGAGTCTCCAGATTACCAATAATCATATTTCTCTCTGCTAATTCGTCCATAGATCCAGATTTAGCTAGAGCCTCAACAGATTTCTTGTTTAAGTTACGGTGATTAATTCTTTCAAAAAAATCTGATAGTGATTTATATTCTCCATTTAATTTTCTTTCTTCAATAATTGCATCAGCAATATCTTTGCCTAAATTTTTAATTGTATAAAGCCCAAACCTAATATCTTTTTTACCATCATCTCCTTCGACAATGGTAAATCCTCCAAAACTTTCGTTTATATTAGGAGGCAACACGTCTATGCCCATTCTTTCGCATTCGTGAACCATTTCAGCAACTTTTTCAACATCTCCTGATTCGGAAGTTAGGACTGCTGTCATGTATTCAACTGGGTAATTTGCTTTCATGAAAGCTGTTTGATATGCAACAAAACCATAGCTTGCTGCGTGTGCTTTGTTAAAACCATAACCTTGGAATGGCTCAAACAAGTTCCAAAGATTTTCAGCTTCGGATTTTGTCATCCCTCCATTTTTCTGACAACCTTCCACAAAGATCACGTGTTGCTTAGCCATTTCCTCTGGAATTTTTTTACCAACAGCTTTTCTAAACTTATCTACTTCTCCCCAAGAATATCCGGCCACTTCTATGGCTGTCATTAACAAGTCATCTTGATAAACAAGCACTCCATATGTTGTATCGAGAAAAGTTTTCATTTTTGGATGTACATAAGTAACTGGTTTTTTACCATTTTTTCGAGCGATATACTCATCTATGTTTTCCATTGGGCCCGGACGATAAAGAGCAATCATCACGTTTATGTCATGAATAGTAGAAACCTTTAATTCCTTAAGATAATGTGTCATACCTGTGCCGTTTAACTGAAAGAGTCCAATTGTTTCTCCTTTAGTCAGTAAAGTAAATGTTTTTTTATCATCTAAAGGAATTTTATTTATTTCTATATCTATTCCATAAATTTTTTTTACAATCTTAACCGCTAATGCTAAGATGGCCAAGTTTCTAATTCCTAGAAAATCAAATTTAGGCAACCCGGCATCTTCAATACTGTGCATATCATATTGAGTAATTATGCTCCCTCCTTTAGGGTCAAATTGGACAGGAGTAAATTCATAGAGTGGCTTAGGTGCGATAACCACTCCAGCTGCATGAACTGAGATGTGTCGAACACACCCCTCCATTTTTTGAGCTAAGTCAATAATTCTCTTTGTTTCAGGTTCTTTTTCGTAAGCTTCTTTTAATTCCGGAACCAAATTCATGGCATGTTTTATCGTCATAGGCATACCTTGTGAACCAAGAGGAACCATGGAAGATATTCTGTCACCCGTAGCGTATGGATATCCCAAAGCCCTTGCAACATCACGAATAGACCCTTTGGCCATCATCGAACCAAAAGTTCCAATTTGAGCCACTCGATCATCTCCGTATTTAGTCTTTGCATAAGCAATAATTTCATCTCTTCTGTTATCTGCGAAGTCCATGTCTATGTCGGGCAATGAAGGTCTTTCTGGATTTAAAAATCTTTCAAATGGAAGTTTGTAAGATATGGGATCAACATTTGTAATTCCTAAAAGATATGTAGTCAAAGATCCAGCAACAGATCCTCGTACATTGGTATAGATTCCGTTTTCTTTTGCGTAACGAAGAAGATCTCCGACAACTAGAAAATACGTTGGATACCCTTTTTGTTTAATAACTCCAAGCTCATATTCTAATCTATCTGTGTAGGTTTTTGTTTGTTCTATGCCTCTGTAAGCAAATCCTTCATAAGTTATCTTGCGTAACATTTCGTCTGGTGTTGTGTTTTGTGGTATAGGGAAGTCAGGGAAAAATGCTTTTCCTAGTTCCAAGTCATAATCTTCGCATAAATCTGCCACTATTCTTGTGTTTAGAACAGTCTCTTTTGCATCTTCAAAATATTTAAGAGCATCTTCTTCGTTAATTAAAGAAAAATCATCTTCTGAAAACTCAAACCTTGTTCCTTCTTTTGAATCTACAATTCCTGTGTTTACGAGCAACAAGGTAGAATGTGCTTCGTGATCATCTTGGCATAAGTAGTGAGAATCTTGTCCTGCAACGACTGGTATATTCCATTTTTTACCTAAAGAGATAATACCATCTCTGAGCATTTTGTCGTTTTCAATATGAGCATGAGAGTGAACTTCTAAAAAATAATTTTCTTTACCAAAAATATCCTGATGTTCTTTAATTAATTCGTCAGCCTTTTCTTTGTTGCCCGCAATAACTGCTTGAGACAACTGGCTTCCCATACAACCAGAAAGACAAATAATTCCTTCGTGATATTCTCGAAGTATTTCTTTATCCATTCGAGGCTTGTAATAATATCCTTCTGTGTTAGCCAAAGAAACAAGTCTCATTAAATTTTTATAACCTTGTTTGTTTTTAGCAAGAAGCGTTAAATGATATCGCTTATTATCTACCCCTGGTTCTTTGTCTTTTCTTCCTCGTTCCGCAATATATGCTTCTACTCCAATAATTGGTTTAATTCCCGCTTTTTTGCACTCCTTATAAAGTTCAATAGCTCCATACATGTTGCCGTGATCAGTTAAAGCCAAAGCAGACATGCCGTTAGCCTTTGCTTTTTTTACCATATCGGGTATTTTTGAAAGTCCATCCAAAAGGGAATAATGAGAGTGGGTGTGAAGGTGTATAAAATTTGATTTCAAAACTTTTTCTTCCATTTCCTAAGTATAACAGATAAGACAAAGAGGTGATATATAGACCAATCTGTTGTTTTGTTTTAATATTGTATAGTGGACAAAAAAAGCACAAAAAATATTGGTTTAATAATAGGTATAGACGAAGTTGGTAGAGGCCCTATAGCGGGGCCTGTTTGTGTTTGTGCTTTCATATTGAAAAATGAAGAATATGAATCTTTTATTAAAGAAGCCAAAGAGTTTTTGAGGTTACCCTTGAGAGATTCAAAAAAGTTAACCAAAAAATGTCGAGAAAAATGGTTTGCATATTTAAGAAAACAAAAAGAAAAAGAATTGTGCGATTACAAAACCACTTTTGTCTCGAATGAAATGATCGATAAGTTTGGGATAGCAAAATGTATTGAGAAGGCGGTCGGTGAATCTTTGAAGAAGGTTACTTCGCAGGATTCTCTTTTTATGAGGTCCTCGGATGAGGGAGGACGAGGGGCCAGACCATCACAAAAAGAAAATCCTGCTCCGTTTCTATGTAAGATTTTGCTGGATGGGGGATTGAAGGCCCCAAAAGAATTTGAAGATCAAGAAAGTTTTGTGAAAGGTGACGAACTTCACCCAATTATTTCACTTGCCTCTGTTGTTGCGAAGGTCTCGAGAGATAAAATTATGGAAAATTATGCGAAAGAATACAAAGAGTACGGTTTTGAGAAAAATTCAGGATACGGAACGAGTGACCATTATGAAGCGATAAAAAAACATGGGATTACTCCTATTCACCGAAAAAGCTTCTTACATTAAAAAATAACCTTATTTATCAAGAATTTTAGACAATGTTGGGGGCTTGACAAAATGTATTCTAATATGCTATAATCTATTTATGTTTAAAAAAATAAGTAACAACTTAATATTGTTTGGAATTGTCGCAATATCATTTGTTTTAGTCAACAATGCGTCTGCAGCATCTGATGTAACTTATGCTTTTTCTGGAGGGTCTACGGGTGGATATTTTAACGATGAATACAGTAGCTATTCAGGATATGATAACCCTTATTTGTTTAGTCCAGGATATGGTAGCTACAATAATTATGGTTACAATAATACAAACACTGGTTCTAAAACCAACGCTACTGATAGCACGTCTACTTCGAACACTAATCCTACTGTAGTAAATAATTATTATTATAATACTTCTGCTCCGTCTACTTCAGCTTCTACAAAAACAGCAGAAACTACCCCAAGCAAAACAGCTACTTCTACAAATACAGTTTCTAGTGCAAAGGTAGCCTCAGCAAGTACTACCGGTGTAGGTTATTACAACGATGTACCTTTAGCAAAAGAAGCTAATAAGGGTAGAACATATTCTGCTACGTCCTATGTAAATAATCTAGGGGCATCTGCTTATGGAGCAAATAACTATGGGATTTCAAGTTCGTTTATGCCAAATACCTTTTTTGGTTGGGTGCTAACTATCCTTTTGGTTATGGCAATCATAGTTGTTTACAGGATGATCCTAAGAAAACACAGAGAGACAAAAGTTGTAGTAAAAGCTTAATTATCATAAAAATAAAACCCCTCAAGCTAAAGCTTAAGGGGTTTTGCATTTTTTAAGATTTTTTGTTATTATGTTTAGACTATTTAGTTATAAATAGTAAGTTTTTGAAAATTAAATAAACATTCCGTGGTAGTTAGCGGTGGAAATCGCCTGTAAGGTGACCGTGCTAAATATTTACCATAGAATAGTCTTATTGTTTGAAAATTAAATAACATTCCGTGGTAGCTCAGCGGTAGAGCGGTCGCCTGTTAAGCGATTGGTCGTAGGTTCGATCCCTACCCACGGAGCCAGTAAAAATCTTAGCCCTCTTTATTGAGGGCTTTTGATTTTTTAGGCTCCGTGGAGCACGACAACTGCTTGTCGTGCGCGTAGGGATCGAACGACGGAATATAAAATTTTCAACAGAAAATTTTTATGAGTCGGTGCCCAGACAAAACTTTTTGACGAAAAAGTTTTAGTCGCGGGAGATAAATGTACTCATGTCCCTACCCACGGAGCAGATAAATTTGGTGAAAGCGACCTGTCCCTGTCTGGGAAGGTCGCTTTTGGGTTAGTGGGGTTTAATTGAAAAAAACTCAAGAATGTGGGATGATAAAGATATGTCTTCTAATAAAATTAATAATACCAAAGAGCAAGAGCGTGCAGAATTACATCGTACTATATGGCAAATCGCCAATGATTTGCGTGGAAGTGTAGATGGTTGGGATTTCAAACAATATGTTCTTGGTATTTTGTTTTATCGATTTATTAGTGAAAATCTAGCTGACTTTATAAATAAACAACAAAGAAGAGTTAAAGGTTTTGAAAATTTTGAATATGCAGAGTTGAATGATAAAGAAGCGGAGTTTGGTAGAAAAGAAACAGTAATAGCAAAAGGATTCTACATTCTTCCTAGTGAACTTTTTATTAATGTCAGAAAAAATGCTCGTAATGATGCGAATCTTAATGAGACACTAGCAAATGTTTTTAATAATATAGAAAATTCTGCTAAAGGGACCACCAGTGAAGACGATCTTAAGGGATTGTTTGATGATCTTGACGTAAATTCAAATAAACTTGGAAATTCCGTTGAGAGAAGAAACCAAAGATTGGTAAAACTTTTAGAGTCAATCGGGGATCTTAGTCTGGGAAATTATTCAGAGAATACAATAGATGCCTTCGGTGATGCTTATGAATTCTTGATGACCATGTATGCTTCAAATGCTGGTAAATCTGGGGGAGAATTCTTTACACCTCAAGAAGTTAGTGAATTGCTCGCAGAGATAACTACCGTTGGTAAAAAAGAAGTTAATAAGGTTTATGATCCTTGTTGTGGATCAGGTTCTCTTCTTCTTAAATTTGCTAAAGTGCTTGGAAAAGAAAATGTAAGACTGGGTTTCTTTGGACAAGAAATTAATATCACGACTTATAACTTATGTCGCATAAATATGTTCCTTCATGATATCAATTACAACAATTTTGATATTGAACACGGAGATACTCTAACAGATCCTAAGCATTGGGATGATGAGCCCTTTGATGCTATTGTTTCCAACCCTCCTTACTCAATAAACTGGGAGGGGGATGCTAATCCGTTACTTATAAACGATCCTCGTTTTGCTCCCGCTGGAGTCCTTGCTCCAAAAAGTAAAGCAGACCTGGCTTTTACTATGCATATGCTTTCTTGGCTTTCTACAAGCGGAACGGCGGCAATTGTCGAATTCCCTGGAGTTTTGTATAGAGGTAGTCTTACTGGACGTGGCGACAAATCAGAGGTAAAAATTCGCAAATATCTTGTTGATAATAATTATGTGGATGCGGTAATTCAGTTACCACCAGATCTTTTCTTTGGGACAGGAATCGCGACATGTATCGTCGTTTTGAAGAAGAGTAAAAAAGATAATAAGATCTTATTTATTGATGCATCTGCTGAGTTTGTTCGTGGTGGAAATAAGAATAAATTGAGTGAAGAAAATCGCAAAAAAATCCTCAATGCTTTCATAGAAAGAAAAGACATCGAACATTTTTCAAAAATAATAGATAACAAAGCTATCGCTGAGAATGATTATAATCTAGCAGTTTCTAGTTATGTAGAGCAGAAAGACACGAGAGAAGTTATCGATATCAAAGAGCTTAATAAAGAAATTGAAAGAATTGTAAAAAGACAAAGTGAATTAAGGTCGGCAATTGATGAAATTATTAAAGATATTGAGAAATAATTAATATTTTAATTTATAAATTAAAACCATATATATGATTAAAAAAAATAAAAAAATAGAAGTCATTGATCTTTTTAGTGGTGTTGGTGGTTTAACATATGGACTCAGAAAATCTGGACTCTCTGTTTTGGCTGGGGTAGATAATGATGAATCATGTGCATATGCCTATGAAAGAAATAATGCTGCCAAGTTTATATCAGCAGATATTTCGAAATTTGATTTCAATAAATTAAATAAAATTTATTCAAAGGAAAGCGTCAAAGTATTAGTAGGTTGTGCACCATGTCAGCCTTTTTCTTCTCATGCTTTTAAATTACATAAGAATAAAAATGATTCACGATGGAATTTACTTGATCATTTTATTCGTGGAATTAAAGTTGTAAAACCAGATATTGTATCAATGGAAAATGTTCGCGGGGTTACAAAAACTGATGTATTTAAAAATTTTGTCGCTGAATTAAAAAAACTTGGTTATAAAGTTGATTGGAAAGTAGTGTATGCTCCAAATTATGGTGTACCCCAAAACCGTAGTCGTTTGATTTTACTTGCATCAAGACTTGGCGAGATAACAATACCTAAAGAGACTCATACTAAAGATAATTATGTTACAGTTGGTGATATTATACGTGAGCTTCCTAAGATTGAAGCTGGAGAAATATCAAAGAAAGATAATTTACATCAAGCCAAAAAACTTGAACCAATAAACAAAAGACGTATCTTGCAATCAAAACCAGGTGGAACTTGGCGTGATTGGGATAAAAATTTACTACCAAAATGTTATAAAAAAGACAGTGGGCAAACATACACATCAGTATATGGAAGGATGAAATGGGATGATGTATCACCAACTATTACTACACAATTTACAAGTTATGGATCTGGAAGATTTGGTCACCCAGAACAAAATCGAGCACTTTCAATTCGCGAAGGAGCATTATTGCAAACATTTCCTATTAATTATGATTTCGGTAATTTTCCTGCAGGAAAATTGAGTAGACATATAGGTAACGCTGTACCACCTCAATTAGGATTTATAATTGGTAAACAAATAAAGAAACATTTAGAAATATATGAAAAATGAACAATACACATTTAATATTTCACTAAGTGTTTTAAATCACCTTGGCAGAAATCTATATAGAAGTTTTCCAACTGTCATAGGTGAAGCAATTTCTAATGCCTGGGATGCAAATGCTAAAAATGTTTGGATTGAAATAGATAGAGATAATAATAAATTTTGGATTAAAGACGATGGTCTTGGTATGGATTCTGATGACTTTAAAACAAAATTTTTAAAGGTTGGATTTTCAAAAAGAACAAAAGGTGGCATGGTTTCCCCAGAGCCATTTTCTCGTCCTTATATAGGTAATAAGGGTATTGGTAAATTGGCTCTTTTATCATGTGCTGATAAAATAACCGTTATTTCAAGAAAATCACCTGGGGATGATTATGTGGGGGGTACGATTGATAACTCGGGGTTAGATAAAGCAATATTAGATGATGTTTCTTCTCATGATTATTCACTTGAATCTATAGATGACTCATTATTTACTTCAATAAAAACCAATCATAATAATGGTACGATTATTTGTTTTGAGAATATTAAAGATGGTATTCGTAATAATGATGATTTTTTAAAAAAAATCATAGCACTCAATTTTAGATTTTCTCTCGTAGATCCTAATTTCAATATTTATTTAGATGGGAAACTTGTAACCCTTGAATCATTAAAAAATATTGCGGAAAAAACTGAATTTGTTTGGAATATTAATAATTGGACTGGAGATGAATATCTTGATAAATATTGCAATAAGACACATAAAACTATTCCTATTAAAATGTCAGAAAATATCAAGGGCTTCATTGCGTCTGTTGAATTTCCAGCAGATAGAAATATACATTCTACAGGTGAAAAAGTTGGTGTGGATTTATTTGTTAATGGTCGTGTGAGAGAAACGGATATATTAAAACATATTCCATCCGCCCAACTTCCTGAAAACTATTTATATGGGCAAATTCATTTTGACGTTCTTGATAAGGATGGTAAAGATAGATTCATTAGTAGTCGAGAGGGCGTGCTTGCTGATGATCCACTCTATAAAGGATTCTTAGATGAATTAAAAAAAACCGTGCTTTCAATAATGGATCAGTGGGATGATCTTCGTGATGAACGTGGTAAGGATGGTAATCTAGAAAAAGCATCAAAAATAAAGAAAGCAAAGTCATTAGTTAGAGAAGTTGCTAAAGATTATTTTACAGGAGATAAGGATGAAGATGATTTTATAAAAGATCTGGTGAACGACGCAGCTTTTAATAGTAGTAGTTATGCTCAATGTTTCGTTTCTGAGAATTTATTGCGTAGACATATTGATAACAATGGAAAAACACCTTTAGTCTGTTCCAACAAAGATCTAAATAATAATACTTGTACGGATAGGTATAACCCAAAAAATGGAAATACTAGTTTGTGTGAGTTTTGTAAGGGCCAACGTGGTAAACAAAGTCTACAAGATCAAAAAACAGAAGCAGGAACTTCAATACAAATAAGGAGTGCGGAGGATAATCTTTTAATGTACTTAGATTACATTGACCTAGCAAAAATTATTGATAATGACATTCTTAAAGATGAAGATAAATCTTATAAACCACTTAGAAATTCTGTAATGCACACTTCTCGATTAACAGAAGAAGCAAAAACAAAATTAGCTTCTGTTTTTGATAATGTTGTTGCAACAGTTAAGAAGCTGGTTAATAAAAAATAAAATTAATAGATTTGGAATGTGATAATTATGTCTATATATAAATCCAAAATTGAAAAACTAATATCAGAATTATGTCCAAATGGGGTGGAGTTTTTTCAATTAAGCGATATTTCAACTGTAAGTGGGGCAGGTGTAGATAAAAAGATAAATCCAAACGAGAAAAAAATAAAACTTTTAAATTACATGGATGTTTATCGTAATAGATATTTAAATCAAAAAATTCCAGTAATGGAAGTAACGACTAGTGATTATAAGATTGAGCAATGCAATATTTTAACAGGTGATATATTTTTTACTCCTTCATCTGAAGTGTTAAATGATATTGGAAATTCTGCTGTGGTAATTGAAGATATGCCAGGTGTTGTTTATAGCTATCATATAATGCGTATTAGATTAAATGAATTAAATATTACAACATCAAAATTTATTAGTTTTATGCTTGAATCAGATTATGTTCAAAATCAAATAAATAGAAATGCAAAAGGTATTACTCGTTTTGGTTTAACAAAAACACAATGGGAAAAAATTAAAATTCCAATTCCACCTCTTGCAATTCAAGAAGAAATTGTTAAAATTCTTGACAGTTTTACAGAGCTGGAGGCAGAGCTGGAGGCAGAGCTGGAGGCAGAGCTAGAAGCAAGAAAGAAACAATACGAATATTATCGTGAGAATTTTTTGATATTTGGTGAAGATGTGAAATATCAAGAATTAAATGATATTTTAGACTATGAACAACCTGGTAATTATATAGTTACATCGACAGATTACAGTGATGATTTTAAAACACCTGTACTAACAGCTGGAAAAAGTTTTATTCTTGGTTATACAAATGAAACTAATGGAATATATAAAGCTGACAAAAAAAATCCAGTAATTATTTTTGATGATTTTACGACATCATTTCACTGGGTAGACTTTGATTTTAAAGTAAAATCTTCTGCTATGAAAATGTTACGACCTAAAAATAACAATGAATCTTTTCGTTTTGTTTACTTAGCAATGAAATGTATTAATTATATACCACAAGATCATGCTCGTCATTGGATTTCTCAATATTCAAAAATAAAAATTCCAACTCCATCACTTATAGAGCAAGGACGAATTATTTCTGTTCTTGATAAATTTGATACGCTTGTAAACGACATTTCAATAGGTCTTCCTGCTGAACTTAAAGCTCGTAGATTGCAATATGAATATTATAGGAATAAACTACTAACATTTAAAGAATATGCCAAATAATAACAAATACAATTTAGTAGCAGAAAGTACACAAAGCACAGTTGTTGCAGAGTATGTTCCTGATATTAAAAGGGTTGCTCATTATCAGAGTGAAGCTGAACTTGAGAATGCTTTTATAGAACAGCTTAAAGCACAAGCCTATGAGTATGTTTCTGTAACTTCTGAAGATGGATTGATTCTAAACTTAAAACAACAACTTGAAAAATTAAATGGTATTACTTTCTCTGATACTGAATGGGACCATTTCTTTGTAAATGAGATAGCAAATCCAAATCTAAGTATTGAAGAGAAAACAGCAACAATACAAGAAAATCATATAAAGATTCTTACTCGTGATGATGGATCAATTAAGAATATATATCTTTTAGATAAGCAAAATATACATAACAATAGCCTGCAAGTAATTAATCAATATGCAACAGAAGAAGGGCAACGCTCTAATCGTTACGATGTGACTGTGCTTGTAAACGGCTTGCCTTTAGTACACATAGAGTTAAAACGTCGTGGGGTAGCGATACAAGAAGCATTTAATCAGATAAACAGATATCAGAGAGAAAGCTTCTGGGCTTCTTCTGGTTTGTTTGAATATGTACAATTGTTTGTTATTTCAAACGGAACACATACAAAATATTACAGTAATACTACTCGTTCACAACATATCAAAGAAACTAATGAGGGTGGTGCAAAGAAGGGAAAAAGAACAAGTAATAGTTTCGAGTTTACAAGTTGGTGGGCAGATGCATCAAATCATCCTATTACAGAACTTATGGATTTTGCTAAGACATTCTTTGCTAAACATACAATCTTAAATATTCTCACTCGTTATTGTGTATTTACTACAGAGAAGTTGCTTTTAGTAATGAGGCCATACCAAATTGTCGCTACTGAAAAGATATTAAATAAAATTGAGATTAGTACGAATTATAAGAAGCTTGGAACAACTGATGCTGGAGGATATATCTGGCACACAACTGGATCAGGAAAAACCCTGACAAGTTTCAAAACAGCACAACTTGCAAGTAAATTATCTTATATAGATAAAGTCCTCTTTGTTGTTGATCGTAAAGATTTAGACTATCAAACAATGAAAGAATATGACAAGTTTGAGAAAGGTGCAGCGAATAGTAATACTAGTACAGCAGTTCTTAAAAAGCAGTTAGAAGATTCAAATTCTCGCATTATCATAACTACTATACAAAAGTTGGACCGATTTATTGGTCGTAACGGAGAACATGCTATCTTTGATGGTCATGTGGTTATTATCTTCGATGAATGTCATCGCTCGCAATTTGGTGATATGCATAAAGCAATAACTAAAGCATTTAATAATTACCATATCTTTGGATTTACTGGCACTCCTATCTTTGCAGTTAATGCTTCAGCTGGTGGACATATTGATTTAAAGACAACAGAACAAGCCTTTGGTGAGAAATTGCACACATATACAATTGTTAATGCTATTGCTGACAAGAATGTTCTACCGTTTAAGGTTGATTACATATCTACGGTTCGCGAAGCGGAAAATATTGAAGATAAAAAAGTTAGTGATATAGACAGAGAAAAAGCATTATCTGCACCAGAACGCCTAGAAAATATTGTTAGATATATAAGAGAACATTTTGACCAAAAAACAAAACGTAATAGCTTTTATAAAATAAAAGAAAGAAGATTAGCGGGATTTAATTCTATCTTTGCTGTTTCGTCTATTGATGTAGCAAAGAAATACTACGCTGAATTTAAAAAACAACTAGCGGATGAGCCAAGTGATAAACGTCTCAAGGTAGCAACTATATATAGTTTTGGAGTAAATGATGAGGATGCTGACGGTATGATTGATGAAAATTCTGAAGATACAAGTGGACTAGATGTGAGCTCTCGAGATTTTCTTGAGAGTGCTATTAAGGATTACAATAATATGTTTGGAACTTCTTATGATACTTCATCTGATAAATTCCAAAATTACTATAAGGATGTAAGCGAAAGAGTAAAAAAGAGAGAAATAGATATCCTTATTGTTGTTAATATGTTTTTAACTGGTTTTGATGCGACTACTTTGAATACCTTGTGGGTGGATAAGAATCTAAGATTGCATGGACTTTTACAAGCATTCTCACGAACAAATCGCATTTTAAATAGCGTAAAAACATTTGGAAATATTGTTTGTTTTCGTAATTTAGAAAAAGCCACCAATGAATCAATTGCTCTATTTGGAGATAAAGAAGCAAGCGGAATCGTGCTTCTAAAGGCTTATACAGACTACTACAACGGCTATAGGGACGGTGATAAGGAAGTAAGAGGATATAAGAGTCTAGTTGATGAATTATTGACAAAATTTCCTGTAGGAGAAATTATCATTGGAGAACAAAACCAAAAAGACTTCATAAAGTTATATGGAGCAGTTCTTCGTGTTAGAAATATTCTTGTGACATTTGATGAGTTTGCTGGAAATGGAATTTTGACGGATCGCGATGTGCAAGATTATCATAGTATGTATATTGATTTGTATAATGAATTCCGTAAAAGCAAAGAAGAAGATAAAGAAAATATCAATGACGATTTGGTGTTTGAGATGGAACTTATTAAGCAGGTAGAAATAAATATCGATTACATTCTTGGTTTAATAAAACGATACCATGAGGACCATATAAAAAATAAAGAATTACTGATTGATATTAATAAGGCGATTGATTCCAGTGTAGAGCTTAGAAATAAAAAGGATCTAATTAACCAATTCATTGCATCTCTTGATGTTCACTCAATTGTTGATGAAGATTGGCATAGATTCGTAGAAGAAAAGAAGATTGAGGAACTTGATCAAATAATTGAGAGTGAAAATCTTGATCGTGATGCTACTTATGCTTTTATTAAAAATTCATTTAGAGATGGGGGAGTTGCAACAACAGGAACAGCTATTAGCAACATATTGCCTCCTATTTCTATGTTTTCTCCAAAAGGGGAGAGAACAACAAAAAGAGAAAGTGTTCTTGGAAAATTAACGAGTTTTTTTGAGAGATTCTTTGATATTTCTGGAGGTAAGTTTTAGGTTAAGTTTTATTGCATCTGGCCATCAAAAGTGATCTAATATATTTATGGAGAATAAAATGAGTGTTGTTGAAATACTAGTCTCAGGGAATAATCCTAATGGTCTGAGAATTATAAAACTTGCTGGATGGATAGGAAGAGCTTTTGTTATTCCAAGGGATGATATTAAAGAAATAAAAAAACTAAAAGAAGCTAATTATCCAGCTGTATATTTTTTGTTTGGAGAAGGAGAAGCCGACAAGCCAGCAGTTTATATAGGCCAGACCGATAATTTTGATCGTCGTCTAAACCAGCAAAGCATATCCAAAGAGTATTGGGATTTCGCTCTTGTTTTTACTGGAGAGTCAGAAATAGACGTTCAATATCTTGAAAATTTATGTACAAATTATGCAAAGAAGGCGAACCGGTATGAAATTAAAAATTCAACAGGTACTCCCGGGCGTAATATTTCAGATTTTAGAATGGTAACCAATAATGATTTTTTTGAAAAAATTAAATTCATTACATCACTATTGGGTTATCCTCTCTTTCAAGAAACACCAAAAGAACAACAGGTATCTGATATCTATTACTTTGAAGATGTAAACAATAAAGACGCTATGGGTAGAGGAACGTTACTCCCAAGTGGGGAATTCGTAGTGTTTGCTAATTCGAAGTCTCGAATTAAAGAAACTCCAAGTTTTACTGGAAGTGGTCCTCGGCTTAGAAAAAAGTTAATAGAAGAAAATATTATTGTTCCACTAGACGATAAATCTTATGTTTTTACACGGGATTATATTTTTAGGACTCCTAGCGCTGCAGGAGATACTGTGATGGGCAGAGCTACTAATGGTTGGACTGGGTGGAAAGATAAAGACGGTAACACTTTGGATCAAAATTTAAGAAAATAATCTATGGATATCTTTGAATACAAGGAAGATTTTAATTTTTTCTTAAATAAACTAGCGGATGGAGATGTCTCACTATTTGAGAAAAAATATCGTAAAATGTTTGATTTTAGAGATCCTAAAATAAAAAGAGAAGAGTTTAATAAAATTAGAAATGATATTTTCAAAAAACTGGTTTCTGAATATGGTAGAAAGTGTCAATTAAATATTCACAAGGATTGTAGTAAAGACAAACTTTTTGATGTTGATCATTATATTCCAATCTCTACTAATGAATTGAATAAAAAATTAAGAGGAATGAAGCCTCAAAATGGCAAAAAAGTTCCAGCACAAAGTTTTGGATCAAATGATATATCTAATCTAAGAATTGCATGCAAAAGATGTAATGCCTTTAAAAAGCATAAAATTCTTTTTGTTGAATAAACATAAAAAGGTCGATTAGTGTAATGATATAAAGTTAAATTTTATGGAAATTAAAGAAATATTAAAAAAATATTTTGAATTAATAGAAAAAGAAAATATTGAAATTAAGATTAAAGATAATCATGATAAAAGTTCTAATAGTTTATCTCCATCAGAGATAATAGAATTATTGAACATAAGAAAAGCTATTAAAGAAAACATTAAAAATCTTTCAAAAGAGGAATTGTTTTCTCTATATAAAGACCCTTATTTAATTGGAGATATAGAAGCAGAATTAAGTAAAAGACAAACCTTAAACTAATCGAGTTATATCTAAGGTGTGATCTTTTTTAGGTAGCAAGGACTGTCCTTGCTACACGAGAAGTTATTCCAGAAATTTATGAAGAAGATGTATTTTAGTAAGATAGTTTAAATGTTTTTAAGGATATAATTTCAAAAGCAAACAAGAAGTTCGTTAATATTTATTAAAATTGATATAATAATTATTATGACAAAATTAATGATACTAGCAGTTGTTGTTTTTATAGCATATTGGATAATAACCCAATATTTGAGTAAGAAAAAAGTAGAAGAGAAAAAAGAATTGCCATATGAAAAGAAGCCATATCTTTTTGATGCTAATTCTGAATTTAATTTATATAAGATGTTAGTAGAATTATATGGAGATAAATATTATATATTTCCTCAAATAAACTATAGTCACTTAATTCAACCCAAGAAGTCTTCTTTTGAAGAAGAGAGAAAATACAGAAGTAAAATAGATAGAAAATCTGCTGATTTTGTATTTTGCGACAAAGAAAAGATAATTCCTCAATTAATCATTGAACTAGATGGATACGTCCATAATTTTAAGAGCAAACAAGCGAGAGACCAATTTATAGATGAAATAACAGGGATTGTTGATTTGCCAATACTACATCTAAAAACAAATAATTTAGATAAAGAATTTGTTAAGAATAAAATAGATGAAAAATTAAAAAATGAATCTTAGATTAAAATTCACAAATGTGTAGCAAGGACTGTCCTTGCTACACCGTCCTTGCTACACGTTGACAAATAGGTTCTATTATGCTATACTATATAGAGTAGCATGGTTCTTTGATATATTGTTTTTGGGCTAGGGGGTTTAAATTGATTTTCCAGGTTTCTCTGTGGGGAAATTTAGAAAATCAATTTAAACAAAATAAAACTTATGATTATGAAAGCAAAATCATTATTTTTTTTATTGGGCTGTATTCTTGTTGCTTCTTGTGGGGAAGAACCAAAAACAGAAGAATCTCCATTAAATCAGATTTTTAGTGGGGAACACGAATTGAGGAAAATGAAGAATTTTTCGAGCGTTGATTCCAAAGTTAGTTCATCATTTTTTCTTTTTTCTGGAAATCTTAGCGCCGAAAGCAAAGGGGAAGTATATGTTATATTTTCCTGGAAGATGAATGATGGAACTTATGCAATATCTCGTCTTCCCTTAGAAAGGTTTAGAATAAAGTTAGTTCAAGCCGAGAGCGCTCCTATTGTAAAATATCAGTGGAGGGGTTATCAAAGTTACATGGTAAACACAACAGATAATTTACAAGAGGTAATGGATTATTATATCAATTATGCTCTTTTGATAATCAACGAAAAGGATTGGCCTGAAGACATTAGGCTACCTTTAAATGATAACTAAACCACGAATTAGATTTATGGAAACCACTATGAACTAGTGGTTTTTCTTTTTATTCTTTACTCTTATTGTAACCCCAACATTTCTACTTGACCAGTTTTCTAAATTTAAATATTATTTATCTTGGTTAAATGTAATTTTATCAGCAGAGAAAGAAGAGATAATTGAAAATACTATTATTAAAGGTAATACTTATGGAGAAGATAATTGGGTAAATAGTACTGTAAAAAAATTTGGATTGGAGCAAACTTTAAGAAGAGTAGGGAGATCAAAGAAACAGTAGATAGCAAGGACTGTCCTTGCTACACATTTTTATCTTAGTAGAAGTTCGAATCTAAATAATTTTAGTGATATAATATAAAATATGAAAAATAAGATAATATCAAATTTAAAGCCATGTTTATCGTACTTATTGCTAGGAGCTCTTTTGTTTTATCCATTAGTTGTTTTTCATTTGAATAATCCAATTATGTGGGGGGACTTAGTTATTTTTGAAAACCTCGATTATTTGTGGTTAATTATTTTTGTTTATATCATTTATCTTGTCTGTTTATCAATCTCGTTTGTTTTATTGTATAAGAACATAATAATTAAAAAAAGATTTTTAAATAACCTTTTTTCAAAAATAGTCATTTTAATTTTGCTTTCAATATTGTCTTTTTACCAGTCGCTAATCATTGCTTCCTTTGTTTTTATGCTTTATATAATTGCTTTTTTTCTTTGGCACTTATTCTTAGACGTAAGACAAACTTTAAGTTAAAAGCTATTCAGCTTTGAAAGGTGAGTAGGTAGCAAGGACTGTCCTTGCTACACGACGTCCCTACCCACGGAGCAAAATTTTAAGCCTTATTTCACAAGGGTTATTTTTTCTACCTTTGTAGATATTCGAACATAGATTAATTAAGATATGCTTAATTAATAAGTTATGATAATATTTAATTATGGAAGAGAAATTAATTGGTGGAGAACAAAAAATTCAAGAATATATAAATCGCATAAAAAATGGTGAATCAAAAGATAAAATTTTAGAAGGTTTACCATTATCTTTTGTTGATAGTATTGAAAAAGGTTTAGAAGTAAATGGTAAAGATAGAGATTTAAACCAAAATGAAAATATTATTATTCCTCCACAATACGAGGGTTTAAGTTCTGAAACTTTAGATTTTATTTGGGTAATTCCTGAATATATTGATCCTGAAAAAACTAAAATTGAAAAAAAAAGAAAATCAAAGATTTTGGAGAACTTAAAATTAAAAGAACAAAAAGAAGGTAGAGTAGAAGAACAAAATATATCAGATCAAGAAGATGCAGAAAAAATAAAAAAAGAATTAGGAATTTCTAAAATGGAAAATCCTAATAATGTGGAACAAGACAAATTCTCTGAGTTTAGAATGAAAAATGGAGAAACTGATCAGGGTTTCTTTTGGAATGAGTACAGGAATGTTATAGCTAAAGAGCTAAAGAATTCTGGGCAGTTTGAGTGGGGTAAGGAAAGAATATATTTTGATGTTTCAATACGAGATTGTGAAAAATTGAGAAACTTAGCTTTTAAAATATCTAGTGAACAAAAAATTCCTATCGCTTTTAAATATATTGACGATGAAAAAACATTTCCAATTCATAAAGATGGAAATGAAACAAGGTTTGTTATGAATTTTGTTTCAAGCGATGATGCAAGAAATTTTTATTCTTTTCTTTCTCGATCAGAAGAATATAAAAATTTACAAAATGATAGACGTTTAGATTATAAGGGGATAAGAATTGATAATCTCGCTGAGTACGCTTCTGGTTTTAGAGAAAAAAGAGGAGCTTTAGAAAGAATAATGAATGCAAAATTAAACGAGGATGGTAGATATGAATATTTAAGTGAAAGCGGTAAAAAAATGGTATTAAATGAAGATGAATTTAATAGTTTTAAAATTCAATATCAACAACTTGAAGATATTATTAATAAGGAAAAGGATTTATGGAATAATATTATTCAATCCAATAAATAAGCTTGTTAATTTATTATGAATAATATTTATGAGTATATAGTAAAAATACATTAATCTCCTTGTTTTATAACATCTCGGACATTTTCCCATGTGTAGCAAGGACAGTCCTTGCTACATTAGTCCTTGCTGCATTTTATTTGACTGAACTGTAGACTAATTTTGTAAAAGGTTTTATCGCTAAAATAAATATAGTTGCAATGATGACGTTGAAGATTAAATGAGACAAGGCGACTTGACCGGGAAGAGCTATATTAATATGACTTATTAGGCGAGAGAAAATACCGACGAAGGGAAGGAAAATTATTACACCTAAGAAATTAAAAAGAAAGTGAGCCATGGCAACTCTTTTGCCTCCCTTACCTGTAACCATAGAAGCAAGAAGGGCTGTGGTTGTCGTGCCTATGTTTGTACCCAAAATTATGCCGAAGGCTTGAGAAAAAGACAGTAATCCTCCGCTAACAAAGATAATTACTAGACTTGTAGCCATGGAGCTAGACTGTAAGACTATGGATAATATAATTCCAGCTCCAATCGCAAAGAAGAGGTTGGAAGTTTTGTCTATTAAGGACAGAAGAAATGCATTTTCTTGGAGCGTGCTAGTTAATACAGATATAATATATAAACACGAAAACAAAAGTCCGAAATAAAATATTGGTTTACCTAAGTGTTTAATTTTATTATATTTATGATTTACATTAGTTATAATAAAACCGATAACTAATATATAAGGAGCGATGTTAAGTACCTTAAAAGCTACAAGCTGAGTGGTAATAGTGGTACCCACATTTGATCCAATAACAACCGCGATACTGTTCGTAAAAGAAAGAAGCCCTGCGTCTACCAGGGATACGACTAAGACGGTGGTTGCTGCGCTGGCTTGGATGATAGAAGTGACACCTGCGCCCACTAAAGCCCCTTTAAGAGGGGTATTTGTGAACCTTTCAAGAATATTCTTGAAGCGATTTCCTAGGAGTCTTTGTATTTGATTACTAAACTTTTTAACCGCAAAAAGAAAAACAAAAATAACAGAGACGAAAGAGACTGCTATACTAAAAACTTCTTGTTCCATGTGCAGATTATAACTAATTATGTATTAAAACAAAAGACCACCACATCAATTCTTGTGTAGCAAGGACAGTCCTTGCTACACATTGCTACACAGTCCTTGCTACACACGGTAATGATGTAATTATGTTATAATAAATTATAGTCTAAAACAATCATGATATACTTTGAAGAGCCAAAAGAATTTAATAGTAAGTTTGACGTAGTGAGCTGTTTCTTGGAATTTCAAGGAAAATTTTTATTGTTACACCGTCAAGATTATAAACCACAAGGAGATACTTGGGGTGTTCCGGCAGGGAAAGTTGAAAAAAATGAGAAACCATTAGATGGCATGATTAGGGAATTTACAGAAGAAACAGGCTGTATTCCTGACGTAAAAAATTTTAATTTTATAAAAACAATCTATGTAAAATATCCAGAGTATGACTTTGTTTATCATATGTACGAATATATTCTAGTAGAACCTTTGAACATAAAGATTGATCCTGTTGCTCATAAAGATTATAAGTGGGTAAACCCGTTAGAAGCACTTGAGATGAATTGTATTCAAGATTTAGATGTCTGTATAAAAATTAAATATAATTTATTTTAGGTATAATATAAATATTATGGAAACAAACAAAAACGAGAATTTAAATAATCAAAAAAATTTAAAAGTAGTTAAGATTTCAATCATAGTTGCAATAGTGATTGTCATGAATATGTTTTTTAATTATGCAGTATCTTTAGTATACAAAGAACCTGTCTACAATGATTTCTTCGCAAAATCTCAAGTTGTGGAGATTATAAATATAAAAGAAAAATGTATTTCTGTTGGTGGTCAATGGAATGAGAATTTAAAATCAGTAGAATCTGGCAAGACAGAGATCGAAGGGTATTGTAATGAGAACTATACAAATCAATTAAATTATGAAAATGCAAGAAAAATCTATGAGAAAAATGTTTTCATCACCCTTACTATCTTGGGGATAGCCTCGTTGATATTAGGAGGATTTATGGTAGCTCCTGTGCTAGCGGTAGCTTTTTCTTGGGGTGGGGTTTTGTCTTTGTTTATCGCATCGGTTAGATATTGGTCTCAGGCTGATAATCTAATCAAAGTAATTATTCTCGGACTTGCTCTTGGAATACTTGTTTGGTTGGCAATTAAAAAATTTAATAAATAATAAATGATATATACGACAAGAATACAAAAAGCGATAAGATTTGCATTAAAGACTCACTAAATTTATCAAAAACAAAAATGTTATTTCTTATCTGACAGAAATTTATACTGATTTTTAAGATGAAGGGGATAAAATGTTTTGATAAATTTAATGCTGAGAAAGAAAGGGTTTTAGAGAATTATATGAATGTAACAAAAGCTTTAATTTCAAGATGAGAAGAGAATCCACTAATTGAAGATTTAAGGAGTTTTGTTGAAATTATCATTTGATTGAAAAATCCATATAAAAACCCGCATTATTGGTGCGGGCTTTTGGGTGTTATTTCAAAAAAAGAAAGAGATAAACATATGTGGTCAACATCTTTTTCGAGTCTTTTCATGGACTCGTTAAGTAAGCAATAAAGCCTTTCTTTTTTACTGGGGTTTCTCTCTTTGATGTACATCCTGAATAACAATGGAATATTTTTAGCGATACCAAGCTTATTGCGGATATCTGCCTCAAGGCCTTGCTCTATTAGTAAGGTAAGGGATTCTTTTGAAAGTTTTTTCATTGTTTAATGTGTTTTTTACAACTCTACCACAAATTATTTTTTTTCAAATAAAAAAAGAGGCTCTCTTTTGAGAGCCCCCCCCGTTTGGGTTTTTAAAAGTTAACGATCTGTATATCTTTTATACTATATACTATTATTTCAAATTTGTCAAGTTCTATTAAATAGTGTTTTTTAAAGACAAAAAAACACTATTTTTGACAAAATGTTAGATTTGTTGTAAAGCAATTATTTAGAATAAAAAAGCTTGTCTTATTTTTTAGATATGATATATTAAATGAACAGCAGTGAGTCGCAAGACTTGCAGCTGCGCAAAATTCCGCCTTCGGGTGGTTTTTTGTTTTTAGGGTAAAAATGCGGCTAAATCCTATTTTGGATCTAGTCGCTTTTATGATTTAAAAGCAAGGGGTATAATTCATTTATGAAAATTTGGAGAATTTTACTAAAAATATTTTTTCTATTGTTTGGAGTTTTTTTGTTTATATATGGAGGGTATGACGACAGCCCTGGAGCTCAGGGATTAGGACTCTTGATTGTGTTTGGTAGTATTTGGATTTTGATAAATAAAAAAGATTATAAAGATATAAAGAATAGACAAAACACTTAAAAATAAAACCCATCTTAATTTAGATGAGTTTTATTGAAAGTTTGTTTTATGTCGAGCTTAAAATTGACGATAAAAATTTTTAGGAGTTTTGATTTGATGAAAAAAATCTTTTTGGTATCGTGGATATTTATCCATAAAGTTTTTCATCTGAGGTTTTCTGTATAAAGCGTCATTAAAACCAGTTAAATCTATCGCCAAGCCACTGATAAAAACACTAAAAATAAAAATCAAAATGAGATATACAGGTTTTATTTTATAGGAAAAATTATATTTCTTAATCAACCAAAGCCCTAAAATTATACTTAGAATAGCGAGTACGAAAAGCCACCAGGGAAAATTGCCAATAGCTGCATCTATTTTATATTGTGCTCCTCTGCCATAGTGAGATCTCATACTAAATCTTAAAAGTCCAAATAAAAAACTGGAGGTTACAATTGAAAAGATTGTCCCTATAAAAGTTAAAACAGATCCAATAATATAATAACCTTTGGGCTTAATTTTTATCTTGCCTTGCTTGATTTGACTCATTACATTTTCTACAATTTTTAATTCTTTTGACATATATTTTTCATTATTTTCTTAGCTCTGTTAATTCGGGTTGCGACCGTCCCCATTGGTATTCTCAAAATATCACTAATTTCTTGATAAGTTTTTTCTTCAATATAATAAAGAGATAATGGTTCTCTGTATAAAATTGGAATATCTTTTAAGCAAAGATTAATCCTTTCGACGTCTTTTTCTTGATCAAAATTTTCTTCTATGTTTTCGGGGCTTTCAAAATCTAAGTCGTCTAACAGTTGAATTTCTCTGTGGTTTTTCTTTGCAATGTTAATAGCTTGATTGTGAGCAATTCGATATATCCAACTTGAAAACTTTTTTTGTGTATTAAAAATATTTAGATTGGTATAGGCCCTAATAAAAGTTTCTTGAACTGAATCTTTAGATTTTTCGCTGTCTCTAATCAGGTTGTAAGTATATCGCAAAAGTTTGTCTTGATAGCGTTCAATGATGATAGCATAAAGTTCGTGGTCTGATTCTATAACCTTTTTAACTACTTCTTCGTCTGTAAGATTAATTTTATCTTCCATCTCTATATAATACTATCAATATTTTAAAATAATTACATCAAACCCCCATCGTCGGGGGTGATGTAATTAACTATTTATTTTTTTAATTATTTCTAAATCCTTGACCGAACCCTTTTCCAAAAGCTTCTTTAGATGCTCTGCCATTTCCGTTTTTTAAGCCTAATCCTAGCTCTTGCTTTATTTTCTTAGCTCCTTCAATATCTCCGTTTTTTGCGAGCTTGTAAGCATCAACAAATTTATCAAAATTGTCTTTATTTACAACTTCAGTAACTCTGCCTCTGTCCTGCATAAGATTTTTCCAAGCCTCGTAGTCTTTGGACTCTAAAGCTTTAACCATCTCAGCATGGCGTTCTTCGCTAAAATTAGGGCCCTTTACATTGATATCACCACGATAGGCTTCAGCGCTTATCCCAGCAACACCTAGAGATCCCAGGATTAAAGCAAGAGTGCCTAATTTTAAGAATGTTTTTTTGTTTTTATTCATTTTTTTATTTTAAATATTAATGTTAAAACGACCACCTATTAGTTATACAAAGCAGGGGCTGGTTTTCTTTCATTTTTTAAATAATTAAAAATAATGATATAATAGATTTATGAAAAAAGAAAAAGTAAAAGAAAGCTCAATTCATGAATTTGATTTTAATTTAATTTGTGAATATTTCTCAAGCATTAGCAGGCAGGGCCCCGGTAGTAAAGAAACTACTCTTAAGGCTCTTGGTTTTATTAAGGGCCTTAATAAAAAATCCAAAATAGCCGACATTGGATGCGGAACAGGGGGTCCGACAATGGCTTTAGCAAAAGGAACAGACGCCAACATTGTTGGAGTTGATATTTTTCCGGGCTTTATAAATATTTTTAATAAGAACTTTAGTAAAATTAAAAATAGAGTAAAAGGGATAGTAGGTACTATGGATAAGCTTCCTTTTAAGAATGAAGAATTTGATGTTATTTGGTCAGAAGGATCTGTTTATAATATTGGTTTTGAAAAAGGATTAAGGGAATGGAAAAAGTTTATAAAAAAAGGTGGCTACGTTGCTATATCAGAAGCATCTTGGTTTACAGACGCAAGACCTGAAGAGATAAGTACTTTTTGGAATAATGCTTACCCTGAAATAAATACTATCTCAAACAAAGTTAGGCAGATAGAAAGTGCTGGATATATACCTGTAGCAACTTTTGTTTTACCTGAAGATTGCTGGATAGATAATTTCTATAAACCTCAAGAAGAAGCAGCCAAGAAGTTTTTAAAGAAATATAAGGGTAACATTACAGTAGAAAGATTGATAAGTAATCAAAAGCATGAAGCTGCTCTATATAAGAAATATAAACAATATTATGGATATGTTTTTTATATTGCAAAAAAGATTTAAATTGAAGATTACAAAAAACAGCTACTTAAAGTAGCTGTTTTTTGTAATATCTGGAGAGTGTGATATAGTTTTTTTACTAGGTAATTTTTTATTTTTTTATGAATTTTTTATCATCAATATTTTTTATATCAATCTTTACAACTTTTATACTGGCAAACTATTTATTTTATTTTGCATTGATAAAGTTTTTTTCAATTAAAGATAAGCTAACAAAAAGGCTAATTTTATTAGTGATAGTTGTACTAGCTTGTTCATTTATATTTTCTTTTGTATTCATTAGGACTAGCAACCTAGAAATAGCTAATTCTTTTTATTTAGTTTCGAGCTTGTGGGGTGGTTTCTTAATAAATTATTTAATGGCCACGATTTTGTTATTTTCTTTTTCTTTTTTGGAAAAGTGGAAAAAAATTAAGATAAATAATTTTATGTTAGCGTTAGCAATTTTTTCTGTGGCAACCTTAATCTCAGTTGGAGGTATTGTCAATGCACTAAATCCTCGATTAAAAGAGGTTGAAGTGGAGATATCAAATCTACCCTCAGAATGGGAGGGTAAAAAAATAGCTCACTTATCTGATGTGCATATCGGGCCTATAAACAAAAAAGTTTTTCTAGATAGGGTAGTTAATAAAATCAATAAGTCAAAGGCTGACATTGTCATTTTATCAGGAGATTTTTTTGATGGCTCAGAAAAAGGATTAGAATTTGTTCCAGGAGCTTTAAGGAATCTCATGGCCCCATTCGGAGTATATTTTACGAATGGAAATCACGAAACATACAATTACAGGTTAGATTTTAAGAAAATTTTAAACGAAGGAGGTGTCCGTGTCTTAGAAGATGAAGTTGTAGAAATTGGTGGCTTGAGAATCATGGGGGTAAATTATCGTGATTTAGAAGAAGGTGGACTTTTGGAAATGGTTAAATTTTTGAATAAAGATAAAAATGAAAAGCCCACTATTTTTATTTATCATACTCCGGATAAAGCTAAGGAGATAAGTAGGCTTGGAATAGACTTACAATTATCTGGCCACACTCATGCCGGTCAAATATTTCCAATGAATATTATTACTAATTTAATATACAAAGGTTTCAACCATGGTTTATATCAAATAGGTGATTATAGCTTAAATATTTCAAGTGGGGCTGGGACATGGGGGCCTATTATGAGAACAGGAAATTATCCTGAAATTCCAATTATTAAATTAAAAAATAAATAGATTTTATTTTTGACAAAATCAAAAAAAATGATATTCTCTTGTTAGAAGAACAAGCTCTTTTCATACTCCTCTTTTATTGGTTTTTCTTAGTAACTATTGAGTTATTGAGAAAAACCAATAAAACTTAAATATATGAGAAAGAAATTTGAAAAAATCGAAATTGGAGCAGTAATCGAAGATCCGTTTTTTACAAATAAAAAAGGAGAAAAACTTCCATTGTCTTTGATAAAACAAAAGAAGGTGACTCTAATAAGAGTCGATTATCTTACAAAAAAGTACAAAGAATTTCCAATTAGTCTTAGAATTATTTGGGATCAGAAGATAAAACAAGACATCAGAAGTGTTGATTTTTTGGATCGTCAAAATGGTATCAACATTCTCACTAACGATTCTATCGGTCTCATGGTTATCAGACTTAGAGATGAAGAAAGTCTAAAAAAATTGAATTCTAAAAAAGGCCATGACCCCGATACTCTTTGGAAACAAGAGATACCAAATGGATTGTTTCGGGCTGGATTTCATATCAGCAACATACAGTTTATTGATTGGGAGTAAAAAATTTTTATAAAATAGGCGTAAATTAAAGTTTGCGCCTATTTTTTATGTGAAGTTTTTTAGTATAAAAAACAATCCAATAAAAATAATTATTACCCCAACGACTTTTTGCAAATACTCTATTTTTTTATTAGAAATAGAGTGCCTAACTTTAGATATAGTAAACGATGCAATTAAAGGCCAAAAAAGAGAACCAATTATTATGCCTAAGATTAACAAAGGATAACTAATAGACACCGCTTCGAATATTCCTAGAAATGAAAATAAGAAAGTGAATTGAATTATCTCTACTGGATTGGTGAAGGTTATACCAAAGGCTGACAAAAAGTATCCATATAAAGTTTCAGCATCATCCTTCTCATAATCCTTTTTTTTATTAGAACAAAAAATAATAATACCCAACATGATAACAATGGTGGAAAATATGAACGTGATGACATCTCCGCTATCGTCATAAATCTTTAAAATTTTAGAATAACCGAAAAGAAAAGCAAATGCATAGACTAGGTGTGCAAAAGTAGATCCCATTCCAGAAACGAACCCGGCTGGAAAGCCATCAGTGGTAGCTCTTTTAATGTATAAAAAACCAACAGGTCCAGAAGGGAAGCCAACAGAAAAACCAATCAAGATTCCTTTAAGTAAAAATAATAAATTCTCCATATAGAATTATTTAATGATAGCATAAAAAATGATAAAATGACGCATTGACTGAAAAAGTTATCCACACCCTAGTATTGACACAAAAAACATTTTGGATTATATTAAAAGGACAGCAGTTAGTTGTCGCAAGACGATTGGCAGTTGGCAAGAATCCACCCTCGGGTGGTTTTTTGTTTTTAGTGCAAAAAAGCACCCGGAAGGGTGCTCTAACGAAAAGAATTTAATTCGATTCCGTAAAACGATAGAGATATCATCAAAAGACGAAAAAGAAATTTGCGATTTTTATCAAAAAATCACAGGAGAAAATTTAAAATTAAGAAAATCTTACTATCTGAACTACATTAATTAAAATGTAGTTTTTTTGTCTTTTGTGGTATAATAATAATATGTTAAAAGAATTTAAACAATTTTTATTTAGAGGCAATGTTGTGGATTTGGCTGTCGGTGTAGTTGTTGGAGCAGCGTTTGGGACAATTGTTTCGTCTTTGGTTTCTGATCTTATAACTCCACTCATTGCAGCAATAGCAAAGACCCCAGACTTCTCAGGTTTGTATTTTACTATTAACGGTAGTAAGTTTATGTACGGTCATTTCATTAACGCCCTCGTTTCTTTCTTGCTTGTTGCTTCGTCAATATTTTTCTTTGTGGTAAAACCAATGAACATATTGATTGCCAAAGCAAGAAAAGAACCACCCCTAGATCCAACCACCAAGAAATGCAAAGAGTGTCTTAGTGAAATACCTATAGACGCAAAAAGATGTTCCCACTGTACGCAAATTTGTGAATAAAAACTTAAAATGAACCCAGTCACGGGTTCATTTTATGTTTGACTTTGACTAGTCCGAGTGTTAGTATCAAATCGAACGCTAATTAAAACAATTTTAAAATGAACGAAAAAAACAAGGAGAGACTTTATAAAAAGAGACTCTCTATTCAGGAAAGAATTGGAAATCCTGAAAGAATGACCCTCAAAAGGGCCAAAAAAGCAACATTGAAGCGATTCTTTCACGATCCCATTATGCACCAAGTTTTTCTAAAAAGGGCAGACATGACTAAATCTGTGGGGATTTCGTTCTGTAAAAAAGTAAAGAATCCAAGAAATTGGTTCCTATTGTTTGATCATGATATTTTGAAATTTACTGTTCCCGAAATGTTGTATTGGTCTATAGTAGCTGACGAAAAATACAATAGCTACTCAAATATAACAAAAGTATCAGTAATGATTTCTCAATCATTTTGTGATCTTTCGATTTTGACTAAAATACTAAGCAGAGAAGATGTTTTGAATTTTATCAAGAAGGAATCGATAGTAAAACTGCTACTTCTGAAGATTAAATTGAACAATTTAAGATTGAATGGCCTTATTACCAAATACCGAAAGGACCTTTGGGACGATCCAGAAAAGATAATACCGGTAAGGTTGTTTTCTTTTATTGTGTTGTTAGTTACTTATCTGCCACTTTCAATCTTGTTGCGATTTCATGTAGATGTCTATCTTCAGATTATACTAAACAAAAAAAAGCATTAAAAAATAAATATTTTTTTAGTGCTTTATTTTTTTTTGCTAAAAAACACATTATAAGATATAATGAAAAACAGATTATTAAATAATATTAAATTCAATATGGCCAAAAGAGCAACAGCGTTAATCGCACATAGAAAATCAAGACATTCTCCAAAAACCACAAAAAGATTAGAGATAAAAAGAGCAATGTTAACAGCCCGAAAAGCAAAAAAGATTTCTAAGAAAAAATAGTTTCTATTTTAAACAAAAAATGAGAAGAAAATTTGAAAATTTAAAATTTAGTATAGTTTCGATAGTTATCGTATTACTATTTGGGGGTGCGGCATATTGGGCTTTTTCGTCAATTGAATCAGGGACTAAACACATAGATTCCCAGAAGCAAAAAGCCTTAGAGCAAAAAGTTAAGGATTTATCTAATGAGAATTATCAATTAAAGAGACAACTCGGGTTGTTGGAAGAAAAAAATCAAGAAAATTATTTAGCAGAGGTAGAAGTTAAAAACCAAGAAGCAGAAAAGGTGATAGAACAACCAGCTACTCCTGTAGTAAAACCAACGACTCCTACCCCCTCTACCAGTACTCAAGCTAAGACATATAAATACCAATCTTTGATAGATGAAATTCAGGGTTTGGTCAACAAAAATGTTTATCTTAAATTGAAATCACAAGGATCTGCAGTTGGAACAGTTCAAAAATTCTTGAATTTATATAACAATACTAATAATAAAATTGATAATGATTATGGTCCTGGTACAATGACTGTAGTAAAAAATTTTCAAAAAGCACAAGGTGTTACAGCTGACGGAGAAATTGGTTCAGAGACTTTGAAGAAGATGATAGCTTGGTTAAAAACAAAATAAAAATAAAACCTCTCGATTGAGAGGTTTTATTTTTATTAAATTTTTTATGATACAATAATACGTATGAGCAGCTTACCAATAATTTTAGCTACGGCACCATTCATACTATTTGTTTTTCTTGTTTTTTTTAAAAAAACAACCCTTTTAAAATCCTCATTTATAACATTATTATTTTATTTATTTCTCGCTCTATTTTTTTGGAAAGTAATGCCAGAGGTTCTGTATATCTCTTTTGGAAAAGGAGTATTTGTGGCCATCGATATATTTTTAATAATATTTGGAGCAATATTCTTTCTTGAAATATTAAAAAGTAAGAACATAATTAAGAATATATCTTTTTATTTATCTCACCTGTCTGGGGATTATAGAATACAAGTTATTGTTATCGCCTGGTTTTTTGAAGCTTTGCTAGAAGGAACAGCCGGGTTTGGAACTCCCGCTGCGGTGGCTGTACCTCTCCTTATTGGTGTGGGGCTATCTCCTATAAAATCTTTGGCAATTAGCTTGCTAGGCAATAGTTCGCCTGGAATTTTTGGCGCAGCTGGTACTCCTATTAAGGTCGGGTTTTCTACTTTACCTTCGTCTGGAGTGCCGTATCTTGCCGCAATTTTTAACATGGTAGGAATACTGGTTCCAGTCTTTATGATGTGGGTAGTTACTCGTGGAAGGCCAAATAAAAATAAAGAGTTTTTGAATATGATTCCTTTTGCTTTATGGTCTGGGTTTTTGTTCCTAGGACCATCCTTACTAGCCGCAAGGCTTCTTGGTCAGGAATTCCCGTCTATAGTAGGAGCTATAATAGGATTAGGACTGGTTCTGATATCTGTTAGATTAAAAATTTTTACTCCAAAAGAGGAAATTTCTATCACTGAACAACAAGGAGAAAAACCTTCTTTTTCTGGAGTCAGATCTTTTATGCCGTATGTTGTTTTAATTCTATTTTTGATGGTAGGTAAATTTACTTTAGGAAAAATTAATTTACCAGTGAGGGTGGGTTTCAATCACAACTTCAACTTGTTTAATCCAGGCTTGGTTTTTGTTGTGGTTGGCTTACTCGTTGCTTTTTGGGAAAAGATTAAGATTTCTTTTTCGCACATAAAGACATCTTTTAAGGGTGCTATTAATCCGTTTTTGGTTATTTCTTTAATGCTAGTTATGGTTCAAATAATGATTAACGCTGACTCAAATTATTCAGGATTATTGTCGCCTATAAAATTATTAGCTAATTCCATAGAAAGCAACCTAATTCCATTGTATGCTCCTTTGGCGGGAGCCTTCGGCTCTTTTATGACTGGTAGCGTAACAACTTCAAATGTTTTGTTTGGGACTCTGTTCAATACCGCTTCTCTTGGTATGGGGATTAATACACAAATGGTTTTAGCCCTCCTAGTTGTTGGAGCTGGTCTCGGGAATATGATAGCCCTAGCTGATATTATTACAGCAGAAGCTGTCATTGGTGTAAAAAATCAAGAAAGGAGAATTATTAAGACGGTTATTGTTCCTTGTTTAACTTGCTTGATCTTGGTGGGTTTATTTGGAATGCTCTTGGTGGGGTGATATAATTAAGGTGTATGATAAAAATATATAAAAAAATACACCACTATTTTGATAAACTAGAAGATAGAATAAGGGGCAAATTATCTAAATCACCACTCGTATACTCTTTTATAGGAGCTGTGGCTACTGTATCGATTTGGAGAGGGGTTTGGGGTGTGTCAGACTCTTTAAATATTCCGACCTGGATATCTCTATTGGGAGGAATTCTCTTGGCAATGATTACAGGACTATTCGTTTCGTTTTTCATTGGAGACAATATTGTTATATCAGGGTTGCAACAAGAAAAACGGACAGATGAAAAAACCAAAGAAGAAATTATAAAAGATGAAAATGAACTTTCCGAAATTAAACAAGAAATAAGGGACATAAAAGAATTACTTTTAAAAAATAAAAATTAATTATGTATATAAAAGTAAGAGTTAAAACAGGAGAAAAGAAGGAAAAGATAGATAAAAAAGCAGAAAATACTTTTAATGTTTCAGTAAAAGAAAAAGCAGAAAATAATCAGGCCAACAGAAGGATTTGTGAAATAATCGCATCCGTTTATGGTGTTTCATTAAAAGAAATAAAAATCGTGAGTGGTCATCACAAGAGTAGCAAAATATTATTAGTTAATGATTAATAACAATATGAACATAAATATAAAAGCAACCAACATGGAGTTGACCGAGGCCATAGATAATTTTGTAAGATTAAAGATAGAAGGGCTTGATAAGTTTAAAAAACCAGAAGAAGCGATGCAGGTTTTTGTAGAAGTTGGAAAGACTAGTAATAGGCACAAGAGAGGAGATTATTATCGAGCAGAATTTAACATAGAAATATCTGGTAAGAAGTTCTATACATTTTCAGAAAAGTCAGATTTATATAAAGCCGTAGATGATGCAAAAAAGGAAATATTAAGACAGATAAAAAACAGCCAAGGAAGAAAAAGAGAATTGTTCAAAAAAGGAGCAGTGGCCATAAAGAAAATAATTAGAGGATTTTCACACAAAGAATAATAAAAATGACCCTCAGGGGGGTCATTTTTATTTATAGTCTATTTCTTTTTTACCTTCCGGTATCACTTTTTCGATGATAAATTTATTGTTCTCAAGACGAGCTTTGGTTATCTTGAACCTCGTTTTTTTGCCGTTAATTTCTTTGAAAAAGAAGATCCCAGGCCATCCATAAAATGCTCTGTATTTGTTGTAGTTTTCTAAATAATTTCCATTTAAACTTATTTCTCCGTCTTCTTTTTTTATTTTATGACAGTATGTTGCATCTGATTCATCTTGATTTTGTAACTCAATTTTGTTATCCATATAGTCTAATAAAATATCTAAGAACAGCTGCCCCCCAATTTTGACTAGTTTCTTTCGAAGAGATTCTTTGTTGTCATTGATGTCTATAGCAAGAACTTGCTTGGCAATAATAGGACCACTATCTAATTTGAAAACCATTTTTTGAATTGAAACTCCGGTCTTATTGTCTCCAGCTAGAAGAGCTGATTCGACAGGCGAGGCTCCTCGATATTTAGGTAATAAAGAATAGTGGATATTTATAGTTCCAAATTTAGGATAGTTGATAAGTTTTTCTGGTAGAATTTTACCAAAAGCTACTACTAGGTATAAATCTGTTTCAGTTTTTATTATCTCATCAAAAAATTTATTATCAATTTTTTCAGATTGTAATACTGGTATGTTGTTTGCTTCAGCCCAGATTTTAACAGGAGGGGGGGTTAGGATCATCTTTCTTCCAACAGGTTTATCTATAGAAGTGACAACAAGACTAGGTAAAAAACCCTCTTGTTTTAATATTTCAAGAGTTTCGCTTGCGACTGTGGGTGTACCAAAGAAAATAAATTTTGTTTTATTTTGTGACATTTTCTAAATAAATCTCTCTGAGATTTTTTGCTTTATCAATAAATAAAACTCCTTCCAGGTGATCTATTTCATGCTGGAAAACGTGAGCTAGTAATCCTGAGCCTTCCATCGTAAACTTCTTACCATGCTCATTGTAGGCCTCTACCGTGGCTCTGGTGGCCCGTCTGACCTTACCAAACAGCGGTCTAACCGAAAGACATCCTTCTTCCATTAGTTTTTTATCCTTAGATATTTTTAGAATCTTAGGATTAATAAAAACCATGTTCGGAGTTCTTTTTTTGAGAATAATGCCGTTGTATACGACAGGAGAGTTTTCGCCTTCTTCTGCAAAAACTTTTTTTGAGACAACGAAAATTCTCAAAGATTGTCCTATTTGAGGTGCGGCTATTGCGGCCCCATCGTATTCTCCATCTAGTGCGAGATTCATGTCGGCAATTACTTTTTGGATATTGGGTTTAGTTATACTAGACACAGGAACGGGTTTGGCGATTTTTCTTAAAACCTTATCTCCATTTTGAACTATTTTTACCATTTGATATTAATTTTTTTATTAATCTTACATCGACTTATCTTATATTTTTAATATAGTCTAGAAGATCGTCTATTTTAACTGTTTCTTGAGAGCGGGAGCTCATATTTCTAAAGATGACAGAATTTTCTAAAGCTTCTTTTTGCCCAAAGATTATAGCATATTCCATTCCCATTTTTTCAGCTGTAGCTAGTTGTGCGCTTAGATTGTCCTTAGAAATAGATTGAGCTATCGGAACTTTTCCTTTTCTAAGTATTTCTATTACGTTTAGAGACTTTAGCTTTGCTTCAAATCCAAGTTGGATAAAATATATTTTTGGCTTTTTAATTATTCTTGGAGAAAGATTGGCGAACCAAGGTGATTCAATAATTCTGTCTACACCAATAGCTATTCCAACTGCTGGAACATCTTTTTTACTACCTAATTGTTTGCCCAAATAATCATAACGTCCTCCTCCCGCAATTGCCATTCTTTTCCCTGTCTCTTTGTCTTCTTGAACAATTTCAACCACTGTTCTTGAATAATAAGAAAGACCTCTCACAAGACATTTATTAATAGAATAGGGAATTCCGCACTCATCTAAATACTCTAGCACTTCTTTGAAGTGTTTCTTGCATGGTGGGCAAAGATGAGAAAGTGTTTCCGGTGCGTTTTGGTTGAGTTCAACAGTTTTGTCCTCTTTTGAATCTAGTATGCGAAGAGGATTTGTTTTTAATCTCTCTTTGTCTATAGCCGGAAGGAAATTTATGTTCTTCTTATAAAAAGAAGAAAGTTCTTTAATGTAAGAATGTCGACACTCCTTATCTCCAATAGAATTTATTTCTACTGATAAATCTTTAGCACCCGCTTCTTCCAAAATTGTCATAGCTGTTTTGATTGCTAAAGCATCTAAGATAGGCTTCTCGCTTCCTAAAATATCCATATCAAATTGCCAAAATTGACGATAACGTCCTTTTTGTGGATTGTCATGTCTAAACACAGGGCCATAGCTATAGAACATTACGGGTTGTGGAAGAGCTTGCATGCCTTTTTCTATATAACTTCTCATTAATCCTGCTGTGTGTTCTGGCCTAAGCGCAAGATGATCACCCCCTTTTGTTTTAAGTGTGTACATTTCCTTGTCCACAATGTCTGTACCTGTCCCAATAGAAGAAGTGAAAACATTTTCGTCTTCAACCATAGGAGTTTCAATAGGTTTGAAACCGTAATAAACAGCAACTTCTTGTGCTTTTTCAAAAAAACCTTGAAATTGATAGTACTGACTATCGAGAATGTCTCGCATCCCTTTAACAGAATTTATTGGGAATTTAACTTTTTTATGTTCCATTTTTTTATTTTATATTTCCTGGTAAGTAAGAAATATTATTAAGAGGTAGTAATCTTACGAAAGCTCGACCGATAATTAGATTTTCTGGTAATGCCCCCCAGTATCTAGAATCGGAACTTCTTGCTCTATTGTCGCCCATAACAAAGAATTCTTCGTTCCCGGTTTTGAAATTAAAATCATCAATAAATTCTTGTTTGAGATACGGTTCTTCCAGAACAAAACCTTCGGGGTTCTCTTTGTTCGTAATGGAAACTACTCCACTTTTTATTTCTATTTCTTCGTTTGGTAATCCTATTATTCTTTTAATAAAAAATCTTTTAGTATCTAGGGGGTATTTGAAAACAACAACATCTCCTCGATGGGGTTCTCTTAAGTGATAAGATATTTCGTCAATTATTAAATAATCTCCATCTAAAAACGTTGAGAGCATTGATTCTCCGCTTACGATAAAAGGTTGAGCAATAAACATTCTAACGGGTATAACTATTAGAATTGCGATTACTATGTATTTAATAAGATCTAATATATCTTTCTTATTATTAGAAAGATTGTTGTTTGTTTTTTGATTATCTATATCACCTTTCATTCTATTATGAGCAGGTAGTAGTATTTATTTTCTTACTATATGCAAATTAAATTAATAATGTTCCTAATCTTTTACCCAAAAGGGTATTTTATGAACCTTATTTTACCACATAAATACTATTGACAGAAGGTTTGTTTGCGTGTCTTAACTTATTATTAAGCACGTGACATGTGGTACTTGCGAAAATCAATAAAATATAGTATTGTAAATTCATTATTAGCCCAGCCAGAAGAATAATCCTTTTATTTAATTTTTAAAAATTAATCAAAAGAGCTTCGGTTGTGCCGCAAGACCTTTCGCAAGATTGGTAATGATGCGGTTTTTTTAGTTTAAAATTATGGAAAAAGATACAGAAAAAAAAGATGGTGTGGATTTAGCTAAATCAGATTCTAGTTTTATGAAAAAATTAGATAAAGCTGAATTGCCTCCTCAGTTAGAAGCCCTAGTAGAAGGGCCTGTTATAGCAATACTTAAATCATCTGTCTATATAGACCTTGCTCCTTATGGAACAGGTATAATATATGGAAGGGAATTTATTAACGCTAAAGATATTATTCGAAAAGTTAATATCGGAGATACGGTAAAAGCAAAAGTTACAGGATTAGATAACGAAGAAGGTTACATAGAACTTTCATTGAAAGAAGCTAAACAAGCTTTGATTTGGAGTGAGGCAGAAAAAGCAATCAAAGCAAAGACGACATTAGAGCTTACAGTTAAAGAAGCAAACAAGGGAGGTTTGATATTAGAATGGCAAGGTATAGCAGGGTTCTTACCAGCTTCTCAACTAAAGAGTGATCACTATCCTCGCGTAGAAGATTCAGATAAGGATAAAATATTGAAAGCTCTAAAACTTTTGATTGGTAAGAGAATAGAGGTGATAATAATTTCAGCTTTACCAAAAGAAGGTAAGCTTATTTTCTCTGAAAAAGATAACAACCCAGAAGAAAGACAAGAGATCGTAGAAAAATACAAAGTTGGCGATGAACTAGAATGTTCTGTTGCTGGAATTGTGGATTTCGGAATATTCTTGAAGCTTGAAGAAGGATTGGAAGGATTAGTTCACATCTCAGAAATTGATTGGGGGCTAGTAGAAGACCCTAGATCAATGTTTAAAGTTGGAGATACTGTTAAAGCGAAAATAATAGAGATAAAAGATGGAAAAATTTCACTTTCTGTAAAAGCTTTAAAAGAAAATCCTTGGAATGAATTTGAGAACTCGCTTAAGAAGGGAGACATTGTTTCAGGAGTAGTTATCAAATTTAATAAACACGGAGCTTTGGTATCTATCAAACAAGGTGTCGCTGGATTGGTTCATAATTCAGGATTTGGATCAGAAGAAAATCTAAGAAAGAATTTAGAATTAGGTAAAACTTATAACTTTCAAGTTACTTTGTTTGAGCCTAAGGATCAAAGAATGACATTGATTTACTTAGAAGATCAAAAGAAATCTGAATAATCGATACAAAAATAAAAAACTCTCTGTTCGAGAGTTTTTTATTTTTGTTAAATTTGTTTAATTAAATAAAGTCATCGCTTTGTCTTTTCCCTCTTCTGAAATCATTTTTATAATTTCGGAAACTTTTTTAGAAATTTTTTTGATTTCTTTTATTTCATCCTCTTTATATTTACCTAGAAGAAATTTTAAAACAGCTTCTTCTCCCTTTGGTTTTTTTATTTTACCTGTTGGGGTGGAAGGCGAGACCCCAATACGAATTCTTGTAAACTCTTGGGATTTTACTTTTTTGATTATTGATGCTAAACCATTGTGTCCACCAGAACTTTTGTTGTGTGAAATTTTGTAATAACCAAGAGGTAAATCCATGTCGTCATATATGACAACTAAATTTTTTAATTTTTTCTTATCATTTATGATTTGAGATACAGCAACTCCAGAATTATTCATGAAAGTTTCAGGAAGCATAAAATCAAACTTCTCTCCGCTTATTTCACCTTTAGCACATAAGGCTTTTAATTTTAAATGATTTTTCCAGTCAGAAAAATCATGGCTTTTGGCAATGTTTTCTAAAATCATTCGACCGGTATTATGTCTCGTGTATTTATATTCTTCTCCTGGATTTCCTAATCCTACTATTAATATCATGAAAGAATTATAACATATCTTTAATAATGTATCATGTTTTCCCTTATCTCAGGGATAGGGGAAAAACACATTACCCGTATATAAAACAGCAATTGTTGTTATAGTGTTTCCCCTAGAACCTAGGAGAAGTTGTTTGTTAAATAATAATTGCGGTATAACTAAAATATGGATAAGTTTCTACATAACTCTTTTGTTTTCACATAAGAATATTTTGCATTTTAAAAACACAATGATACAATAAAACCATGAGTAAAAAATCTATTCTCAAACTCTCAAAAAGTGAAAAAGCTTTTACCCTCATCGAACTCTTAGTAGTCATCGCTATCATTGGTATACTCTCGGGAGTCGTATTGGTAGCTCTTAACTCTGCTAGAGAGAAAGGGAAAATTGCTTCTATTAAATCAACCTTAAAACAACTATACAACCAAGCTGCTATTAACCAAGTAGAGGTTGGTAGTTTTGCTGGGTCTAACACATCATACTCTGATTTAACTTGTACAGGTCCAGGGGGTAACTTAGCTAAAATAGTTCAACCACTCATTGATCAAGGAATAATAGTTAAATGCTTTAGCTATTTAGGCACTAGTGGTGTTTATTTAGGTGACAACAACTTTCGTTTCGCCGCCACAGCTCTCATCTACGACACAGGAGAACTCAAAGCATGGTCTGTAGATGAAAACGGTGTAGTTAAATGGGATACAAGAAGTGTAACATCATCCGGAGCTTCACTCCCAGGTGATGATGTTTTAGGTAGTAATAGAATGAACTGGACTACTGCAAAAACAGCCTGTACTACAAACGGTGGTCGCCTTCCTTCTATTGAACAACTTCGAACCCTATCTCATGCTTGGTATTCTAAAGCTAGTACTGATGGAGATCTAGACCCTTGGGCTCCTAAGGGTTTCGTAGCGAGCAACTACCCCTACTACTGGTCTTCTACCCCCGTTCCGTCTTCGCCTGCTACGATCGCTTACGTCCAGAGCATGGGCAGTGGTTACTTGGTCAACCACAGTCAGCCTAACAGTGGCTATGTTCGCTGTGTACGATAATTTTCTTTTGGTTTTTTGTAAAAAATTTGATATAATATATGCATGATAATAACATTTTTAGGCAAGCAATTCTTTAAAATCAGTCAAGGAGACTTAACTGTCGCCTTTAATCCAATCAGTAAAGATTCTAAATTGTCGGCAAAAGTTTCTAAGTTTGGTTCAGACATAGCGTTATCAACTATTAATCATAAAGACTACAACGGTTTTGAAATGGTGTCTCACGGAGAGGCTATTCCTTTTACTGTTTCCGGTCCCGGTGATTACGAAATAAAAGACGTTTATGTTAAAGGAGTTTTATCCGAAACAGTTTTAGAAGGTAAAAAATACATCAATACTATATATTCAGTTATTATAGAAAATATATCAATTTGTTTTTTGGGAGCTATAGGAGATGAGAAAATAAGTGCAAGCGCTCGAGAACAAATAGCATCACCAGATATATTGTTTGTTCCAATTGGTAACAATGATTTGTTGGATCCAGAAAGAGCATACAAAATTGCAACAACTTTTGAACCTAAATTAATTATCCCTATGGATTACGATGAAAAAACGCTTAAAGCTTTTCTTAAAGAAGCGGGTCAAGAAAATGCTGAGAAATTAGAGAAATTAGTTATTAAGTCAAAAGATTTATCCGGAAAGGAAAACAAGATAATAATACTTACTGATTAAATTTATGCGTAATTTTATACATCGATTAAGGCAAAAACCAGAAGAACAAAAAAAACAAATAATAATGTTTATTTTGGTAATTGCGATGTCTCTTGTTGTCTTGATCTGGCTATCTACTTTAGGAATAAAAAAAGAAAAGAACAAGAAAGAAGTAGAAGAAACAGGGCCAAGCCCGTTCACCATGCTAATAGAATCTTTTTCTGAAGCCCTTGGCGGAATAAAAGATAGTGTTACTGAAGCTGATCTAAGTGGCATGCAAAAAAAAATATTAGAAGGTGAAAAACAAATAGAAAAAGACCCAGCTCCAGATGAGGATTATATAGAAGATAATCTTTTCCAATAAAATTAACATAAAGAATAAAATATGAAAAAAGAAGAAGAGAAAAATTTAAATAAAGAAAAAAAAGAAGGAATAGTTGCAGTGGAAATCAGTACAGAAATGAAAGAATCTTTTATTGATTATGCAATGTCTGTTATCACTGATAGAGCGCTACCTGATGTTCGAGATGGACTAAAACCTGTTCACCGTCGAATATTGTTTGCTATGAATGAAATGGGATTAACACACCAGGCTCGTTTTCGTAAAAGTGCGGCAGTGGTCGGAGACGTTTTAGGAAAATATCACCCACATGGAGATATCGCTGTCTACGACTCAATGGTAGGAATGGCTCAAAATTTTTCTTATCGATATCCTCTTGTTCAAGGACAAGGTAACTTTGGTTCCATAGATGGAGACGGAGCGGCTGCTATGAGATATACTGAAGCTAAGATGTCCAAAGTTTCTTCTATTCTGTTGCAAGATTTACAAAAAGAAACTGTAGATTTTAGACCAAACTACGATCAAACTAAAAAAGAGCCAGTCGTACTGCCGACTGCTGTGCCAAATCTTTTATTGAATGGAACCTTAGGTATTGCTGTTGGAATGGCTACGAATATTCCCCCTCATAACTTAGGAGAAGTTATTGATGCAACAATACACTTAATAGAAAATAAAGATGCTTCAACAGAAGATCTGATGCAGTTTATTAAAGGCCCAGATTTTCCTGTTGGAGGTATAGTTTACGGACAAACAGATTTAATACACGCATATTCTACAGGGCGAGGGGGAGTAGTTACTCGAGGTGAAGCTGAAATAACTGAACAGAAAAATGGCTCTTTTAATATAATCATTACTTCAATACCTTATCGCGTAAATAAATCAACACTAATAGAGTCAATAGCGAATTTAGTGCAAGAGAAAAAGTTAGAAGGAGTTAAGGCGCTTAGAGATGAATCAACTAAGGACATCAGGGTTGTTATTGAACTTAAGAATGGCATTGTTCCTCAAAAGGTACTAAATTATATTTATAAGCACACACAACTTGAACAATCTTTCAATTTCAACATAGTTGCTCTTGTAGATGGGGTGCCGCAGACATTGTCGCTTAAGAGTCTGATTTCAGAATTTATTTCTCACAGAGAAGAGGTTGTTCGACGTAGGACTGAATTTGATTTAAGAAAAGCAAAAGATCGTGAGCATATTCTTCTTGGGTTAAAAAAGGCTCTAGATCACATAGATAGAGTTATCTCTGTAATTCGTGCTTCCAAAGATACAACTATCGCCAAGACAAATTTGATGAAAGAATTCAAATTTTCTGAATTACAAGCAATTGCAATATTGGAAATGAAATTGCAAAAGCTGGCAGGGTTAGAAAGAAAAAACGTTGAATTAGAGTTAGCAGAAAAACAGGCTTTGATAAAAGAGCTTGAGGCTTTATTGGCTAGTCCTAAAAAGTTAATGAAAGTAATTAGTGACGAGCTAAAAGAAGTAAAAGAAAAATATTCTGATGAAAGAAGAACTAGGATTATTAAAGGTGGAATTAAGGCCATTAACGAAGAAGACTTAATTCCCGAAAAAGAATCAGTTTTAGTTTTCACTAAGGGTGGTTATGTTAAAAGAACAGACCCAGGTGAATACCGTACTCAAAAAAGAGGGGGAGTCGGAGTTATTGACATAGAACCAAAAGAAGAAGATTTTGTAACAATGTTAATATCTGCCAATACTCACAGTGATCTCTTATTTTTCACAAACAAAGGAAAAGCATATCAAATCAAAATGTATGATTTGCCAGAAGGGAAGAGGGCAACAAAAGGGAAGTCCATAATGAATTATTTGTCCTTAGATGGTGATGAAAAAGTATCATCCATATTGCCAATCGACAAAGAAACCAAAAAAACAGTAGAAACACTAATGATGGTTACTAAAAATGGTATAGCCAAAAAAGTAGGAGCAGAAAGCTTCAAGGATGTTAGAAGAAGCGGGCTTATTGCCATTAAATTAGACAAGGATGATGAATTGCAGGATGTTTTGCCTATTTCTAAAGGAGATGAAATAATTTTAGCAACGACTGCTGGTCAATCAATTAGATTTAAAGAAACAGATGTCAGAGAGATGGGTAGAGGAGCTGCCGGTGTTCGCGCAATAAAACTAGGAAAAGCTGATTTTGTAATAGGAGTAGATAGAATTCCAAAGGGAGAAAAAGATGCTGCTATATTGACACTGAGTTCTAACGGATTAGGTAAAAAGACAAATGTAAAAGAATACAAAACTCAAAAAAGAGGTGGTTCTGGAATTAAAACTGCAAAGGTCACAACAAAAACTGGTAAGTTGATTGTGGCTGGAATCGTAAAAGACCAAGAAGAGATTATTGCGGTGTCTCAAAAAGGACAAGTTATAAGAGTTAATCTTGATTCGATTCCTACTTCTGGACGTCAGACACAAGGGGTGACAGTGATGAAACTAAGAGCTGGAGACAGTATTGCGTCTATTACTTTTTTGTAATTCATATAATATGATATAATAATATATATGTTTAGTAGTCCAGAACAAAATATCTTAAAACTAGGATTAACCGAAGGAATGCGGGTAGCTGACTTCGGAGCGGGGACTGGATTTTATTCTAAGGCTTGCAGTACAAGGGTTGGACCTTCTGGAAAAGTATTTGCGATTGAGGTTCAAAAAGAGTTGATAAAAAAACTAGAAGTTGATTTAAGGAATTGGAGAATATCAAATGTTGAATGTATTTGGGGAGATATTGAAAGAAAGGGCGGAACCAAATTATCTGATAATAGTATAGATGCTGTTATTGTTTCTAACGTTTTATCCCTTACTGAGGATAAAATCGGTCTTATCGAAGAAGCTAGGAGAATTTTAAAAAGAGGAGGAAAGGTTCTGTTGGTTGATTGGACTTATTCTTTTGGGGTGGACGGACCTAATGCTAAGAATTTAATTACAGAAGATAAAGCCAGGGATTTATTTGAAAGAAGAGGTTTTAAATTAGAGGAACGAATTAGTGTCGGAGCTAATCACTATGGTATAATTTTTAAATATGAATAATTTCCAAACAGTCTTATTAGCAATATTGGCATCAGTTTTTGTTTTTGCGGTTTTGATTTTTGCTGATGTTATAAAGATAGGAAACAACAAAGAAGTCTCTGTCCAAGGGAGAGTTTTAATATGGGGAACTCAAGAACAATCTGCCATTGGTGTAATTAAAGAAAGAATAGAGAATAATAATGATGAATTGGTCATTAATTATGTTAAGAAATCCGCTGAAACATATCAAGAAGAACTAATTGAAGCCTTTGCGAATGGAACTGCTCCTGATTTATTTATTATAGATCCTGGTATGATGAAGAGAAATTCTAATTTTATTTATAAAATTCCATATGCAAGTTATCCTCAAAAAAACTTCAAAGACTCTTTTATCGAGGGAGCTCAGATATACATAGACCAAGAAGGAGTAGTCGGGTTACCTTTATATGTAGATCCTCTTGTTGTTTATTATAATAAAGATATACTAACAAATACTCGAATACCTTATTTACCAAAAACATGGGATCAGCTATTTGAACTTAACGATGTTTTAACTAAAAGAGATAATTTTGGTAAAATAGACCAAAGCATGATAGCATTAGGCCAATTTAGTAATATAAATAACGCAAAAGATATTTTGGCTACTTTGCTTATACAAAATGATGTTAATATAATTGAAAAAATCGTTAAAAAATCATCAGTTGATACAATCAATACCCCGAGCACCGTTTCGTATAATTCTATTTTAGAAACCAATCCTAAGAATTATTCAATTCCTCCAGCAGAGGCAATTCTTCGGTTTTTTCTAGAATTTTCTAATCCTTCCAAGGCAGCATATTCTTGGAATAAATCAATTAGTGGTTCTCTTGATATGTTTGTGGAGGGTAAGTTGGCTTTTTATATAGGAAGAGCTAGTGAATTGTTCCAAATTGAAAAAATGAACCCGAACTTAAGCTTTGATGTGATGAAAATGTTTCAATCAAAAGGTGCTAGTGTAGACAAAACATTTGGAGAGATTTATGGAGTTGTTATTAATAAAAAATCCCCAAACTTGTCAGTTGCTTTTAATGTGTTAGGGTTGATGACTAGCCCAGATAGTGTAAAAGATTTGTCTACCGCTCTTTCTCTGCCACCTGCAATTAAGTCATTGATAGCTGAAAAACCAGTAGACAATTCATACTTGCACACCTTCTTTGATTCAGCTTTAATTGCTAGGTCGTGGATAGATGTTGATAGAAAACAGACAAATTTAATTTTTAGAGAGATGGTAGAAAGTGCTTTATCAAACAGCTTAAGCCCTAGTCAGGCCATAAGTAAAGCTGATGACCAGTTAGGAGTTATGTTAAAATAATTATGCTTAAAAAAATATTAGCTTTTATAATAACGTTTTCTATCTTGGCCATACCAAGCGTGATGACGGCTAAAGAAGTAGGTATGAGTGGATTAGTTCCTGTTTGTAATACCAAGATAAATCCCACCACTGGTACTTTTGATGACGCGTGTGGTTTTGATTACTTCATGACTATGTTGAATTATATAATAGATTGGGCTGTAAAATTCCTGATAACTCCTTTATTTGCAATTCTTTTTGTTTATGCAGGCTTTCTGTATATGGGTTCTGCTGATAACGCGGGAAATAAAAATAAGGCCAAAAACATATTAAGAAATTCTTTATTTGGATATCTGTTGATTCTTTGCTCGTGGTTAATAATTGATACGATTTTGAAAGGTTTTGGTTTTACAGGCGAGAGTTTTTTAACAAATTATTAATAAATTTTTAATTATGAAATATTTAAAAGATAAAAAATATACTATATATAAAAAAATTCTAAGTTTTAGTTATGTTTTTATGGTTTTTTCAATTTTATCAATGTCTTTTATTTTGAGTGCTCAAGCAGAAAATACTTCTGCGACAACTGACAAAATTGTGGTGAAGACAAAAATTGATAACCCGTTAGGAGCTAATCTTACAGATATTCCTTCTTTTATAAAAAAAGCTATCGAGATAGCTTTACAGGTGGGGGTCCCTGTATTGATACTAGCTATAATATACACTGGTTTTCTTTTTGTTCAAGCACAAGGTAAGCCAGAAAGTTTAAAGAAAGCCAGGGGGGTCCTTGCCAACACATTAATCGGTGGAGCTTTGTTGCTTGGAGCTTTTGTTATAGCAGAAGCAATAGGTACAACGGTCGAAGAAATTAAGAGTAATATTTAATTAAACAGAATGAAAAGAAAAATATTTTTGTTGAGCCTTATAGTTTTTGGGTTAGTTGGTGCAGTTTCTTTTTCTTATGCAGCAACGGATCCATTAGTAGGAGGTCCTACTTGTAAAAATGCTAGCATGGAAAGTGTTACAGGAATCATTACTTGGGCTAGTTGTCTTTTGATGCAAGCGATAGTTCCTTTCTTGTTTATGCTTGCCACAACTGGATTTATCTATGGGATAATCAAGTTTTATCTTAATCCAGAAAACCTTGAAGAAAAGAAAAAAGGTAAATCTTTTATTGTGGGAGGGCTAATTGGTTTGTTTGTTATGACTGCCATGTGGGGTATTGTACAAGTAGCAACTAACACTTTTGGTGTAAAAAACGTAATACCTCAACTTCCTACAACTCAATAATCTGGAGCGGGTTTGATGTTTTTTGTTAGGATTAATGTTATAATTAAGTGTAGTTAAAAAATTTTTACAATCAGGTCGATTGTAAACAAAATTATAAAAGTTATTATTATATTAATATAAATTATGAAAAAGATTTTAATACCGGTTTTGTCTTTAGCGGGATTTACCCCCCTAGTTGCCCTAGCAACTCAAACAGATGCTAGGTACATACTGTTCACCATAGGTAACCTTTTGGGATATGTAACACCTATTTTAGTAACAGTGGCAGTTATCTATTTTATTTGGACAGTCATCACTTACACTTTAACTAAAGATGATTCTCAAAAGAAAAAAGCAAAAGATAATATTGTACCTGCTCTGATTGGTCTATTTTTAATTGTTGCTTTCTGGGGAATATTATCTGTTGTTTCAAACACTTTTAAAGTAGGTCCTGAACAACTAAAGCAAGAACATATTCCATGTGTTCCAAATCCAGCAATGGGAATAATTTGTTAATTAATAAATTATATGTTTTTCCAATTCATCACTGTTCCTATAGCAGAAGCGAGTGTATCTTCTGTCATAAGTAGCATAAATAAAGTTTTGATTAACCCCCTAATAATTTTGTTGTTTGCTTTAGCCACAGTTTATTTCCTGTACGGGCTAACTCAGTATTTTACTAGTGCTGACAGTAAGGAAATAAAAGAAGAAACGAGCAGGAAAATAACTTACGGGTTGATTGGAATGTTTATAATGGTAGCTGTCTATGGGATATTGAACACCTACTTGAACACTATCGGTGAAAAGAGAATAGACATAGATAGAAATACTGGAATTCAAACTATAGTGAATTAAAAAATAAAACCACTCCGACATTGGTCGGGGTGGTTTTATTTTAGGGAGTTGATTTTTTATTTAAAAATGCTATACTATTTTTGCTGTTTTGTTTTGAATATTAAATAATAATATATATGGCCCTATCGTCTAACCAAGTTAGAATATAGCGCACATCGGCTTTTTGAAAAGCCAATAAAGTTTGATTTTCTGTTTTATTTAATAATTGAATATGTTTGGCCCTATCGTCTAACCAAGTTAGAAAATAGCGGACATCGGCTTTTTGAAAAGCCAATAAAGTTTGATTTTCTGTTTTATTTAATAATTGAATATGTTTGGCCCTATCGTCTAACGGTTAGGACATCGGCTTTTCAAGCCGGTAATCAGAGTTCGATTCTCTGTAGGGTCACAAATCACAAAATAAAAAACACC
>CAYPQU010000005.1:0-49490 GCA_964412965.1 uncultured Candidatus Saccharibacteria bacterium
GTCAAAGCATAACTAAACCGAAGAGTTTTCTCGATTCAAGTCTCTGAAGCGGCTCACGAACAAGCCAGCAACCAATAATAAAACCCTCAATATCGAGGGTTTTATTATTGGTTATTTTTTGGTTGTTGTCTTTGTTTTAGAAGATGTATCCTTTGCACTTTTTTCTAACTCAGGGAACGTCTTTTCTATTTCTTCTACAGTTTTAAACCCACTATAAACCTTACCATTAATTACTATAGCCGGAAGATTGTCTGGTACTTTGTATATAGATATCATCGCTTTAATGGCAGGGTTATCTAATTTATAATCAAAAGAATAAACTCGGAGATTTGGATATTTCTCTCTAAGAGAGGTTAATACATAACCTTGCCTTGTACACTCTTCACAGCTATCATTCTTGTAAAAATAAAGGATAAATATAGACTTTTCTCCACATCTCTCTGTTATCTTCTTCATCAACAAATAGTCTTTTATCTCTAATAAAGAGTAATATTTTTTCAAACTGATAACTTCTGTATTATCCACTCCTATATTGCTTTCACTATAAGAAATCTTATCAGCTAGAGAGTTTAATTCTTTAGATAAAACAGTTGATGAAATATCTTTGCAAGACTGTTCTTCTAATAAAGAAAATTGAACCTCAGATGAAAGTAAATCCAAAGAGATAGTACTCTCTATTGATTTAAGTTGTTCTATTTTTTTGTTGTTTAGATAATTAGAAAACCATAATCCAGAAATAAAAATAGCCAAGGTAATAAACAAAACTATTGTGTATTTCTTCCAATCATTTGGTTCGTGATGATGTTCTGTGTGTTCCATATATAAGACTTATTTTGTTGTCACCTTTCTTTCAAGAGTCCAACTTGATTCTTTAGATATAATGGCATTATACAAAGCCCTTAACATCCAAAAAGGTGCGATAACACTGTAAATTATAAAATAATAAAATATTGATACCGGAAAGCCTGTTTTATCTTCGGCCAACTTTCTACCAAGCAATAACGATATTACTATTAGTATATACATTGTTAAGGAAAAGAACAACACAGCTTTAGTGTTAAAGAAAAACCAGTCAAAATTTAAATCTCCAAATTTAAAGAAGTTACTCCATCCTATTGTCTGTATCTCTATTATCTTGTTCTTAAAAAATCTAAAGATGTTCCAGGTCACATTAGTAAACAAAAAAACAACGCCTATTACCCCAACAACACCTGATGGCAAAGTAAACAAAGCTACTGTTCCATATTTCTTTTTAAATAGCAACCGCCTGTAATCTATTAAATTCTTTATAAAACCGTATATCCATCTCAATCTTTGCTTGTAAAGCTTAGCTACAGTGTTTGGAGTACTAGTGTAAACATATGCGTCAGGACAGTGGTCTATTTTATACCCATGCTCCTGCATACGTAAAGCTATTTCCTGATCCTCTGTATTATGTGCCTTGCGATATGGTCCTAATTCGTCAAAAACTCTTGTTTTAAAAATAGAAAACGGCCCTGGTGTAACATGTATTCCGCCCATAAAACCAAGCATTTTTTTGGTATAAATAGACATGTCATATTCAATGCTTTGTGCATGTTGTATGAAATTCTTTGGGTTATAAACAATTATTGACGGACAAACAGCCATTGTCCTAGTGTCTCTTTCAAAATACCCCATTATTCTCTTTAGTGCTTGTGGGTGAACTAAAGAATCTGAATCCAAGCAACCAAAAAATTCAGAATTATTTTTCTCTAAAGCGAAATTTAAAGCAGTGTGTTTTCCTCCGTTTGGTTTAGTAAATGAAAAAATATTTTCTCCGTTATCATATTCCTTGATAACATCCCAGGTATTGTCTTTGCTTCCATCATCAATTAAGAAAAGTTTTAGTTTATCTTTTGGATAATCCATTTCCAAAAGAGAAGCTACGGTCTTATCAATTGTAGCAGCTTCATTGTAGCAAGGCACCACCACTGTAACCGTTGGGTATGATTTAAGTTCTAAGACAGGAGGGTTTTTATAAATTTTTTTTCTTTTTTCTAAAAAAGTTACTAAAAAAAACACCTGTATATATACAGCTATAAAGGAAAAAACATAAAATATTGTACTATAGATCCCCTCCATGACAATTTTCAATATAGCATATTTATGCTTATTTTTCAATGCTTTAAAAGATTAGCTTTATTTTTAATATGTGTTAGAATTAAAAAATGCAAACAGTAGAAAAACAAATAAAAATAACAACCCCCGTGGCTATAATCGTGGCGGGAGTTTTGGTCATGGTGGGTATTTTATTAACAGGAGGTATTAATGTAGAAAAAAAAGAAAAAACTCTTTCTCAGCAATTAGGTATTTCTAAAGAAGATATAACGGAGTGTTTAGTTAATTCTAACCAAGAAGAACTTTACAATAAATTTATTGCAAGCGTTTCTAAGGCTACCAGCCTCCTAGAGGGATTTGGTACACCTTACATAGTTATAGCCTCAGATACCGGGCTTAAATCCGAAATAAGAGGAGCCGAATCTTACGAATACTTTAAAAGAGTGATTAGCGACATGTCCAATGGCAGCGTAGCTAATCCTTACGAAGGTGGCATAGAGTTAAAAGAAGAAGGCGACAATGTTTTTGGTAACCCTAATGCTCCCATTAAAATTATAGAATACTCAGACTACCAATGTGGATACTGCAACAGAGTACACTCTGTTCTTGAGCAGATAGTCAATGAATCAGATGGTCAGGTTTCATGGACATTTAGACACCTACCTATCCTAGGCCAAGAATCTTTAACTAAGGCTATGGTTGGAGTATGCGTAGCCCAAATAAAAGGTAATGATGCGTTCTGGAAATATACTAAATTGATTTTTGAAGCAAATAGACCAGCAGAACAAAAATCTTTTGCTGACAGTTTATAACAAAAATCAATCAAATTAAAAACCCTCCTTTTGGAGGGTTTTTAATTATCTATTAATCAAAATAATTTCTTAATCTAATTATTTTCTCATTGTTTCGAAGCTTTTCGTGAACCTTAGCTTCAATCTGTCTAATTCTTTCTCTTGTCACGCCAAACTCTTGCCCTACTTCTTCTAAAGTGTGTTGAATGCCATCATTTAGTCCATAGCGTAATTCCAAAATTTTTCTTTCTTTTGGATTTAACGTATCTAAAACTTCTTTTATCTGGTCTGACAATATTCTCCTAGAAGTCTCTTGATCTGGCCTCAATATTTTATCATCAGCAATCAGCTCTCCTCGTGTAGACTTTTCGTCATCATCCCCTATTGGTTGTTCTAAGGAAACTGTATCTTGATTAATTTGCTCTATTACGTGAATCTTTTCTATATCTAAATTCATCTCAGAGGCTATTTCTTCTATCAATGGCTCTCTCCCTAAATCCTGTGATAATCTTCTAACGACTTGCTTATACTTTGATATTGTCTCAACCATGTGAACAGGAATCCTTATAGTTCTAGATTGATCTGCCAAAGCTCTAGTGATTGATTGTCTTATCCACCAAGTGGCATAAGTAGAAAATTTAAAACCTTTAGACCAGTCAAATTTTTCTACTGCTTTAAATAGACCCAAGTTACCTTCTTGAATTAGATCCAAAAGTGTTAAATCTGAACTTCTCCCTACGTATTTTTTTGCAATAGCAACCACTAATCTGAGGTTGGCTCTAGCCAAAAGATTTTTCGCTTCTTGATCTCCTTTTTCTATTCTATATGCCAGACTTCTCTCTTCGCTTGCTGGAATAAGGGGGTATTGCCCTATTTCTTTCAAATATATTTGTATTGAATCATAAGACGGAGAATCTTTGCTGTATTTTTGTGCTATTTTATTTAAATCTTCATCGATATCTAAAAGATTACCTCCTTCTAAAACATCAATTCCGGCAACTGTTAATTTGTCATACAGCTCATCTAAAAATAAAACATTGTCTTCAATGTCAGGAAAAATTTTTATTATTTCATCATAAGTGATAAACCCTCTTTTTTTACCTTTTTCTATAATTAAATTGGATTTCGTCTCCATATCTAAAGCTTTCTTATCTGCTGAAACCTTAGACTTGGGTTTTGTTGATTTCTTGCTTATTTTTATTTTTGTTTTTGGTCTTACTACTGCTTTTTTAGTTTTTGTTAAAACCTTTTTTGTTTTTTTAATTACAATTTTTTTCTTGGCAACTTTTACCTCTTTCTTTACCTTAACTGGCTTTTTCTTGATTACTACTTTTTTGACAATCTTTTTGACTGCTTTTGATACCTTCTTGGTTGTTTTGTTTTTTGCTTTTTGTGATTTTGTTTTTTTGATAGACATATGTTTATTTTATGCGAAGGTTTTTAATGTTTTCTATTTTTTCGACTATTTTTTGATAATTAATAAGCTCTTGTTCTATATCACCCTTTTGCCCACTTTTCTCTTTTTCTTTTATTTTTATAAAAATTGAATATAGTTGATTATTTAAAATTTCTTCTTCTAGATTAATCACTATTTCTTCTATGTCTTTTTCTAGCGAATTTTCTTTGTTTGCATACCATTTTTCTGCTTCGTATATTAGATTTTCTGAGAACGGCTCGTACAAAGTTTTCATCTTCTCAAATTCTTCGAAACCAACAGATAGTATAAATTTTTCTTCTGTCTTTTTAATTATTTCTTTATCTACTTCGTTTTCTCCCCCCCAAAACAAAACAGCAAAAAATCTTTTACTTAGACTGTCTTGCCTCGAATTAGGTTTTGGAGTTCCTTCAGTAACTCCATTTTCTGTAATTATTTTCCCTCCCTGTTTTTTTTCGTAATCTCTAAAATCTTTAATTATGGCTTCTTCTGCTATTCCAGTTTTTTCATAAATATCTTTTATGTAATTGGATTTTTTTATGGAGCTGGTAATCATTACTAAAAAGGGAAATATTTTTTCTTCTATTTCTTTTCTTCTTTTTTCTCGATTGTCTGTTTTTTGACAAATCTCTTTTAATAAAAAGTGGACAACATCAGTCGAGTTTTTAATTACCTCTTTCCAATTATTTGAATTCTCTAATATTGTATCAGCAGGATCTTTGCCGTGTGATGTAAAAGCAATTTTGACCTGCATGTCCAAAGACAAAGCTATCATACTAGATCGATACGCAGCTCTTAAACCTGCATCATCTCCATCAAAAGCAAAAATTACATTAGACGATAATCTTTTTATCAATCCCAAGCTATTCGTTTTATCCTCATTTGTTTTAGTCGTGTCAGTAAAAGCTGTACCAGATACCGCTACGGTATTAGTAAAACCTATCTGATGAGAAAGGATTAAGTCCATTTGACCTTCAACAATTATAGTGTAATCACGGCTTCTGATAGAGGTTTTAGATTTATCTAAACCGTAAAGAACATTTGATTTGTTATAAAGGGGTGTGTCAGGGCTATTTATGTATTTTGCTTCTTCTAAATCTGAAGATTCATTTATTTTTTTAAAGAATCGTCCAGAAAAAGCAATAACCCTTCCCGAAGAATCGCTAATAGGAAACATGATCCTACCCCTGAATCTATCATAATAACGATTACTATTTTGACTATTTTTTATTAAACCAGCTTTTTCAATATCGTTAGCTTTAAAACCTTTTTTTTGCAAATAGTCATAGAGACTCCCCCATTCTTCTTTTGCATATCCTATTCGAAAAGTAGTGATCGATTTTTTGTTCAACCCTCTTTTAGATAAATAATCAGAGGCTTCTTTATTTTTTGATAAATTATCTTCAAAAAATTTTGTTGCCTCTTCCATTATTTTATAAAGAACAGACATCTCGTCCCCATTATTATTTAGGCTAAATGGTAAACCAGCCCTTTCGGCCAAGACCTTGAGGGCACCAATAAAATCGGTACCCTCAAAATGTTCAACAAAAGAGATTATGTCCCCTTTTGCATTGCAACCAAAACAATAGTAAGAATTTCTTTCTGGGGAGATGAAAAACGATGGTGTTTTTTCGTTGTGAAATGGACACCTAGTTTTGTAATTCTTACCAGCTTTCTCTAATTTTAGGTAAGAAGAAGCGACATCTATTATAGATAGTCTTTCTTTAATTTTTTGAACTAAATCGTTCATTTTTATTATGGTTTGAATTACTATTCAAACGACTCACCATCTTCGTATTCTTCAATTTCTTCTTTTAGTCTTTTAATTCCGAAACCAGTTCCAGCTGGAATTAACCCTCCGACAATAACGTTTTCTTTTAATCCTCTTAAATTATCTACTCCTCCTCTAACAGCATTATTTATTAAGACTCTATTTGTATTTTGGAATGAGGCTGCAGACAACCAGCTCTTTGTTGTCAAAGATACTTCAGAAATTCCTAGGACGATAGTTCCTGCTTCTGCCTTCTTTCCGCCCTCATTCTCTACCCGACCATTCTCATCTATTAATTCTATATTTTCTACAATTTCTCCTGGAGAAAATGTTGTATCACCTGCATCTTTTATCTTCTTTCTTGAGAACATTTGACGAATGATAATCTCTAGGTGCTTCTGAGAGATAGAAACACCCTGAAGGTCGTAAACCTTATTAACCTCATCGATTATGTATTCTTCAGCTTTTTCTGCTCCACCATACTTAACAATTTCATTGATATCGGCAGATCCATCAGTCAATAAATCCCCCTTCAGGACTTTGGATCCAATCTTTACTAATGGCTGTCTTCTTGGTGGTACCAAGTATTCAACTTCGTTACCTGCCTTTGTTCCAACTTTATTATCTGCCTTCAGATCCGACAGTACTTTAATAATCTTTTCCTTTCCATCATCTTTAATATCTATAACTTCTCCTTCTGTCATAGAAACAATAGCCGGGTTTTTTGGTATTCTTCTTTCAAATATTTCTTCAACACGAGGAAGACCTGTAGTAATATCGACAGTAGCGACTCCTCCTGAGTGGAAAGTTCTAAGTGTAAGCTGTGTTCCTGGTTCTCCAATAGCTTGAGCGGCAATAATACCAACAGCTTGTCCTTTTTCAATCATCATGTTTCTTCCCATATCTAATCCATAACATTTCTGACAAACTCCGTGTATAGTTTCACATGTTAGAGGAGATCGAACATAAGCTTCTTTTATTCCTTCCTTTTCCATCAGCTTAGAAGCTTCTTTATTAATCATTTCTCCTTTTTTGTGCAAAACTTTTCCATCAGCTCCTTTAATATCTTCCAGTAGAACTCTTCCGTTTATTAATTTTGCAAAATTCCCGTCCTCAGTATAGATTCTCTTTCCTTTTTTTGTTCCACAATCTTCTTCAGTAACCACGACATCTTGAGCAACGTCTACCAAACGACGAGTTAGGTATCCCGCCTTAGCTGTATTCAAAGCCGTATCGGCAGTACCTTTTCTAGCACCGTGTGTAGTGATGAAATATTCAAGTGGAGATAATCCTTCTATGTAAGATGGGATAATTGGGAAATCAATTCTTTCACCTGATGTATTAATAATTATTCCTTTCATTCCACACATTTGAGCGAGCTGAGAGACATTACCTCTTGCCCCAGAAATAATCAAATCATAAGTAGAACTTCTAATATCCAAACTCTTGGGAGCCAATTTTTCTAATTCTTTCTGCGCTTGTTCCCAGATTTCAATAATTTTTTGACTTTTTTCACTCTCAGACAACAATCCTTCTTCGTATTTTTCTCTAATATTTTCTTCTTCTTTTCTATACCTAGCAACAATGTCAGGTTTTTCATCTGGTATTTTTACATTATCAATACCCCAGGTTATCCCTGAAAGGGTTAGATATTTATATCCAAAATCTTTTATCTTGTCGAGAATTTGAGGAGTGCGATCAATTCCATATTTAGCAACAACTTCATCAACTAAGACGTTTATTCTTTTTGCTGTTATTTCCTCGTTAATATAAGGAAAATCATCAGGAAGAACACTGTTAAAGAACAATCGCCCTACTGTTGTTTCAAATGGCCTACCTTCAAAAATTTGATATTTAATTTTATCTTCACTTCCAATTACTTTAATCTTTGCTCTAAAAGTAATCATCCCTAAGTCGTATGCCGTAATAGCTTGATTAGGACTTGAAAATGACATTCCTTCTCCTTTTTCATTTTCCATTGTTTTGGTCATCCAATAACAACCAAGAACAATATCGAGTCGAGGAACGGCAATAGGTGCTCCATCTTGAGGGTTTAGCAAGTTCTTGTTAGAAGCCATGTAATTTTTAGACTCCCATTGTGCCTTTTCTGAAAGAGGGACATAGACAGCCATCTGGTCTCCGTCAAAGTCAGCGTTGAATCCTTTACAGATAAGTGGGTGTATTTGAATTGCATTTCCTTCAATCAAAACAGGTTTAAAAGCTTGGATACCTAGTCTGTGCAAAGTAGGTGCTCTATTCAAAAGAACGTACTTGCCTTTAATTACTTCTTCCAGTATTGCCCAAACTTCTGGAATTCCTTCCTCTATCAAACGGTTAGCTCCTCTTATATTAAAGGCTAACTCTGTTTCTAACAGTTTTGAAATGATGAAAGGTCTAAACAATTCTAGTGCCATATGTTTTGGCAAACCACATTGATCTAGTTTTAGTTTTGGTCCAACAACAATCACAGAACGTCCAGAATAGTCCACACGTTTACCAAGAAGATTTTGTCTGAACAAACCTTGTTTTGATTTTAAGTTGTCAGACAATGATTTTAGAGCTCTCTTTTGAGAAGAAGAAATTGCTTGTGAGTCATTTTGCTTGGCTATCGAATTATCAATTAAGGCGTCAACTGCTTCTTGAAGAATTCTTTTTTCGTTTCTTAAAATAACGTCAGGAGCACCTATCTCTTTTAATTTTCTTAAACGATTGTTTCTATTTATAACTCTTCTGTAAAGATCATTTAAGTCAGAAGTTGCGTGTCTCCCACCATCAAGAGCCACCATTGGTCTAAGAGCAGGTGGTATAACAGGGATAGCTGTCAAAAACATCCATTCTGGTCTTATATCTGAACGAATCATTGATCTTATCAAAGACAATCTTTTTTCTAGTTTTTCTTTGTCAATTCTTGAAGCTTTTTTAACTAACTCTTCCGTCTCATCTTTGACCTTTTCAAGATCCATATTTTTAAACAAAGTATAAATAGCTTCTGCTCCTATACTTGCTTCAAAACAGCTACCATATTTTAATCCAAAATGATGATACGCTATTTCGTTCAATACTTTTCCTGGAATTATTTCTCCAATTTCTTTTTTAGCATTAAGCAAAAGTTCTTTTAGTTTTTCTTTGTCTTCTTCAGAGTTAGTACTTTTTATTTTTGACTTAAATTCACTTTCTAGATTTTTGATTATAGTTTCTTTTTCTTCTTCATAAACATTAGTGATTATGTATCCAGCAAAATATATTACCTTCTCCAAATCACTAACTGAAATGTTTAAAAGGATAGACATCCTTGAGGGAACTCCTCTCAAAAACCAAATATGGGCAACAGGTGAAGATAACTCTATGTGACCCATTCTCTCTCTTCGCACAATAGAACGAGTAACTTCCACCCCACATTTTTCACAAACGATATCTTTGTATCGAATCCTTCGATATTTTCCACAGTAACATTCGTAATCTTTTTCTGGTCCAAAAATTCTTTCGTCAAACAATCCGTTTCTCTCAGATCTTCCTGTTCGATAATTAATTGTTTCAGGTTTTGTAACCTCTCCGTAAGACCATTCTCGAATTGCTTCGGGAGATGCTAGCTTAAGAGAGATTGAGTCGAAATTTGTTGTATCAATAGTTTTCATAATTTTAATCAAATAAATTATTAATCTTTATTTTCCCCTATTCTTTTAAGCTCTACATCTAACGCTAAACCTCTTAAGTAGTTTAACAGCACATTAAACGAAGCTGGGATATTTGGTTCTCCGATAGGATTACCTTTTATAATCGAATCGAAAGCCTGTGAGCGACCCATAATATCATCAGACTTAATAGTTAACATTTCACGTAATGTGTAAGCAGCACCATGTCCTTCAAGTGCCCAGACCTCCATTTCTCCGAATCTTTGTCCTCCCCCTTGCGCCTTACCTCCCAATGGCTGTTGTGTAATCAAAGAGTATGGTCCAATAGAACGCATGTGCAATTTGTCTTCCACCATATGGTGAAGTTTCAATAAGTACATGTAACCAATCGCTATATCTTGATCAAAAGCATCACCTGTTCTTCCATCGTATAAAGTTACGCGTCCATTTTCTGGTAAACCAGCTTTGACTAATTCTTCTTTTATTTCAGGAACTGTGGCAGAAGTAAACGGAGGTACGATTGCTTGATATCCTAATGTGTTAGCGGCATATCCCAAATGCATTTCTAGAATTTGTCCTAGGTTCATACGAGAAGGCACTCCAAGAGGCGTCAAAATAACATCAAGAGGTGTTCCGTCTGCCATATATGGCATATCTTCTTCGGGAAGAATTAAAGATATAACTCCTTTATTTCCGTGACGACCTGACAATTTGTCTCCAACTGAAATATTTCTCAATTGAGCAATTTCAACTACAATTCTTTTTATTATTCCTGACTCTAGATTGTGTCCTTGATCTCGTGAGAATATTTTAACCCCAATAACTCTACCTCTTTTACCGTGTTCCAATCTTAGAGAAGTATCTTTCACGTCTCTCGCCTTTTCTGTAAAGATAGACCTTAAGAGTCTTTCTTCTGGAGTTAGTTCTGTTTCTCCTTTTGGTGTAATTTTACCTACCAAAATATCATTTTCCTTAACTTCTGCTCCTACTACAATAATTCCATCCTCGTCCAAATCTTTTAATTTATTTTCTCCGACGTTAGGAATATCTCTTGTTGTTATTTCTGGACCAAGTTTAGTGTCTCGAACATTACACACGAATTCTGTAACATAGATACTTGTAAATTTACTATCTTTTACTAATCTTTCAGAAAGAATTATCGCGTCCTCGTAGTTAGCACCAGCCCAAGACATAAATCCTATTAATACGTTTTGTCCTAGAGCGGTCTGACCTCCTACTGTTGTGCTTGTGTCAGCAAGAATGTCTCCTTTCTTAACTTTTTCACCTAACGAAACAGATGGTCTTTGGTGAAATACAGAAAAATTATTTGTTCTAGAAAAATTGATTAAAGGATAGGTATGGTCTTTACCTTTTTCGTCTTTAATGGTTATTTTTTTAGCATCAACAAATGAGACTTCCCCATTTACTTCTGATAGAATCAATCTTCCAGAATCTCGGCTCACTCTTTCTTCTATGCCAGTTGCCACAAGTGGAGCTTCGGGCTTAACGCAAGGTAAGGCCTGTTTCTGCATGTTACTTCCCATGAGGGCTCTGTGGGCATCGTTGTGTTCCAAGAACGGAATCATAGATGTTGCTAAAGAAAATGCCTGTGTAGTAGCCACATCAATATATTCAACCTCTTCTCTAGGGATAATACCTGGTTTTGTTTTTATTCTAGCTTCAACTTTGTCTTTTATAATATTCCCATTATCATCATAAGCCACACCTGCATGAGCGATATTACTCTTCTCTTCTTCTAGTGCATTTAGGTAAACAACTTCATTTGTGATTTTGCCATTTTTAACCTTTACATAAGGAGTCTCGATTATACCAAATTCATTAATTCTCGCATAAGTAGCCAAGTGAACAATCAATCCAATATTTGGACCTTCTGGTGTATGAATTGGACAAACCCTACCATAGTGAGAAGTGTGAACGTCTCGAACTTCAAGACCTGCTCTTTCTCTGGTTAATCCTCCAGGACCAAGAGCTGACAATGTTCTCAAGTGTTCAACTTCGGCAACCACGTTTTCTTGGTTCATGAACTGAGAAAGCTGGTTAGCTGTGAAAAATTCTTTCACCCTTGCTTGAAGTGGTCTTTGGTTTATAACTTGAATTGGCATTGTGGTACCAACATCAATAACAGACATTTTATCTTGAATGTTTCTTTTAATTTGGGTCATTCCTGTGCGGAATTTTTGCTGAAGCATTTCTCCGACAAAACGAACTCTTCTTTGACCTAAGTGATCAATATCGTCAGCTTTTGCGTTAATGTCTCCGTTTAAAGAAACAATGTTCTTAATTATCGCTACAATGTCTGCGTTAGTTATTGTTCTTACTTCTAGTTCTTTATCTGTCATCCCTATTCCAAAACGCTTATTAAATCTAAACCTACCAACTGGGGAAATGTCATATCTTTCTGGAGAAAATAGTGAGGTTATAAACTCTTTTGCGTTTTCTGGAGTAGCTAGATCACCATCTCTTAGTCTTTTGTATATCTCTATATATGACTCTAGTGCTGATTTAGCTGGGTCTTTTTCTAAAGAAATCTGCATGGTCTTCTTAGCCTCTTCCTCTCCTTCAAAAGCTTTCAAAATATCTTCATCTGTTTCAAGACCTAACACTCGCAAAAGAGAAGAAACTGAGAATTTTCTTTTCTTGTCTACTCTTACATAGATAGCTCCATCGTTATCTGATTCTATTTCTATCCACACTCCTCGAGCTGGGATTATTTTAGCCCCAAACAACCTTCTTGCTTTAATCTCTAATTCCGTAAAGAAAACTCCAAAAGAACGAGTTAGCTGTGGAACGATAACTCTTTCTACTCCATTAATTATGAAAGTTCCATGACGAGTCATCATAGGAACATCTGCCATAAAAATTTCTTGCTCTTTGACAGTCCCAATAGACTTGTTAAGAAGTTTAACTCTTGCCTTTAAACTTCCTTCGTATGTCAACTTATTTATTTTTGCATGTTCTTCATTAAATTTTGGTTCAGACAATACAAAAGAAGTAAAATCAAGTTGGAACTTTTTTTCCGAGTAATCATTTATAGGTGAAAACTCCTTGAATACTTCTTTGAGCCCATGCTCGACGAGCCAGTTGAAAGACATCAACTGATTCTCTATTAGATTGGGTAGCGGGATTAATGGTTTTTTATATCGACTAAAATACTTCTTCTCTCTTATTGCGCTTTTTTTCATATAAAAAGTTTATAACAAAAAAACACTAAGGTCGGTCAAAACCCTATTGCTTTAACTTATTGATAATTAATGGCAATGTTATTTTTTAACACAAGAGCCTATTTGTCTAATAAATGAGGATTGGTCCACAACTCAATCTTTTTCAATCTGAGGTAAAGTATATACAAAAATCACTAGCATGTCAAGCGCCTACGCTTAAAAAGACCTTGGAATTGCTATTTACACTACTCATTCGTTTCCATGGTTTAATTATACTCCAAAAATCTTAGACGTCAAAACTTAATCAAAACTTAAATAAAGAGTATATGCGTAAAATTATTTTTTCTTTTTACTCTTCCAGTTATCTATATTTTTATGATTTCCAGACAGTAAAATTCTTGGAACTTTGTATTTCTTGCCATTAAAATCTATGACTTCCGGTCTTGTATATATTTCACTGGATGAGACCCTTTCTTCTTCTCGTGAATAGAAATTACCGAGGACTCCCTCTATTTGTCTTGAAATAGAATCCACTAGTATCATTGCTGGAATCTCTCCACCTGTCAAAACATAGTCCCCCACTGAAATATTTTCTATTTTATAGCCTTCTTTTTTTATTACCTTATTTACTCTAGAGTCGATACCTTCGTATCGTCCGCAAATCATTATTATATCTGTATATTTAAAAGAAAGCTCTTTGGCTTTTTTGGTATTAAACTTTTCTGCATCTGGCATAAAGTTAACGATCAAAATTTTTTTTGCTTTTTTACCTTTCGATATTTTTTTTGCTATAGATAAAACAGACTTAATAACCGGTTCTGCCATCATTACCATGCCAGGACCTCCACCGTATGGGCGTTCGTCTATTTGCAAAGAAATATTTCCATCAGGCCAAACTTTTTTATATTTCCCACTAACAAATTTTCGGGGATTCGTAAACGATACAGAAATTTTTTTATTCTTAATCGCCCGCCCCAAAATAGACTCGTTTAGATACGAATCAAACATCTCTGGAAATAAAGTAACAATGTGATATTTCATCATACTTTCTCATTTTATCACAAAATCAAAAGTCCTCCAGATGGAGGACTTTTGATTTTTGTTATTTAGATTCCTTTTAGATCCTCTAGTGCATCTTCAACTGATTTTGCTGATTCACTGGTAGCTGGTTGTGGTTCATTAGAACCTCCTTCTGGTTCGTTAATCTTTAGATTAACACGAGCATTATTTTTCATTCCGATTACTCGAAGTAGAGTTCTGATAGCCTTAGCAGTATTACCTTGGCGACCAATAATCTTTCCCATATCATTTTTGTTAACGGTCATGGTTATTAATACTCCCATTTCATCTACCACTCGGTCAATTTTTACATCCTCTGGATTATCAACCAATGATTTTACAATATATTCTAAAAATGCTTTATCATCTGCCATATATTCTTAATAAGTATTATTCTTAATCTTTCGCAGCGTACGACTACAAACTGCTCTATTATATATTGTATCACACAAATACAAATCGTTGCAACTAAAAAACTCGCCACTGGGGCGAGCTTTTTAGGATCTAAAACTAAGCCTTTTTTAATTCTTTTCGAGGTTTGGTAGGAGATTTCTTTGGTAAAACATTCCTCTTCTTTCCTTCTATTATTTTTTCTTTAACCAAGAAATTATGGACTGTATCTGAAGCTTGTGCTCCATTTGACATCCAGTAAGAAATTCTATCTTGTTTAAATATTACTTCTCCTTTCTTTAAATCATAGGATCCCAAAATTTCCTTAAATTTTCCACTTTTAGCGGCATTCTTGGAATCAGTTAAAACCACCCGAAAAGCGGCGTTATTTTTGCGACCAGTTCTTTGTAGTCTTATCTTTAACATATGTGAAATCATATTATCACACCAAGTTACATATTGCAAGTTGTGTGCTATACTCATAACGTGAAAAAACAAGGAAAAGAAGATAGCAATAACACCCTTCTTGGTAATATTATAATAACCCATAAAAAAGAAGGAATTATTCGAATACCAGAATCAACTGAAATAATCGAGATATCTCGTGAATTTTTAAGAACAGCACTTAGCGGGGATACTGTAAAAATTTTATTGCACCCCAAAAAACCAGATTCGAACCAAAGAGGAGAAGTTATTGAAATAATATCAAGGGCAAAGAAAGGTCATGCCGGAATTCTAGAAGAAGAAAATGGCATTTTTTATCTTAACCCAAGCGACACAAAAACTTATGTAGATATCGTAATACCAAAAGAAAAACTAAACGGCGCAAAGGCTGGTGAAAAAGTTTTTGGAATCATAACTGATTGGAATAACAGCGAAAGACCACCTGTTGGAGAAATTAAAAAAATTCTAGGTAAACCTTTTCAAAATGAAGCTGAAATGCAAGCCATCGCCCTAGAAAAAGGATTTGATAGTAATTTCCCTAAAGAGGTTTCTGACGAAGCAAAAAAAGTTGCCAAAATAGAAATCAACGAAAAAGAATTGGCAAAAAGAAGAGATTTAAGAAAAACTACCACTGTTACTATCGACCCTGTTGATGCAAAAGATTTTGACGATGCTATCTCTTTTAAGAAGCTTCCGAACGGGAATTTTGAGGTTGGGGTTCATATTGCAGACGTCTCTCATTTTGTAACCAAAGGAGGATCTATAGATAAAGAAGCGAAAGAAAGAGGAACTTCGGTCTATCTTGTAGATAGAACCATTCCAATGCTTCCGGAAGAATTATCAAACGACATTTGCAGTCTAAAACCCAAAGAGGATAGACTAGCGTTTTCAGCTTTATTTGAAATAGATAAAAATGGTTCGGTAATAAAAAGATGGTTTGGTAAAACCATTATTCACTCAGACAAAAGATTTACTTATGAAGAAGCTGGTGAAATTATAAAAAACAAAAAAGGAGAATTCAGTGAAGAATTAGTAACTTTAAATCAAATCGCGAAAAAATTACACAAAAAAAGATTTGAAGAGGGCGCTATTTCTCTAGAGCAAGACGAGGTTCGTTTTGTTTTAGACAACAATGGTATCCCTGTATCAGTATACGTAAAGGAACGCGGAGATTCCAATAAAATGATTGAGGAATTAATGCTTTTGGCAAATCGAGAAGTTGCGGAGTTTATTTCTAAAAAAAGAGGCAAAGAAGTAGGTGTTTTTTTGTATAGAATTCACGACCTTCCAAACAAAGAAAAAATTCAAGACCTGGTTTCCTTCTTAAAAAAATTAGGATATAAAATAAACCTAAAAGACGGATTGATAACTTCTCAAGAAATAAATAGGCTCGCCATGCTTTTAGAGAATAGCCCTATAAAAGATACTATTAACACTGCTATCATCCGAACAATGTCTAAAGCCATTTATTCAACAAAAAACATAGGACATTTTGGCCTTGGTTTCAAACACTACACGCATTTCACCTCCCCCATCAGAAGATACCCAGATGTAGTTGTCCATAGATTATTGCTTGAAGCTTTGGAAAAAAGATCTATTCCAAAAGAGAAATGGCAGGAATACGAAAAAATTAGTTTACAATCTTCTGTTCGAGAAAAAGAAGCTCAAGAAGCAGAGAGGAATTCTATAAAATACAAACAAGTCGAATATATGTCTAGCCGTATAGGACAAAAGTTTGAAGGAACAATAACTGGGGTTACTGAGTGGGGTCTTTACGTAGAAGAAAAAGAATCTCGATGTGAAGGAATGATACCTATCAGGGAACTTGGATCTGACTTCTTCGCTTTTGATAAAAAAGGTATGAGTATTACTGGTAAAAGAACTCATAGAAAATACACACTAGGAGACAAAATAAAATTCTCCGTAAAAAATACTGATCAAAATAGAAAAACTATAGATTATCAATTAGGATAAAATGAAAAATACTAAATCAAAAAACCCCCTCATAGTCTCTTTATTTGTTTTGATTATATCGCTTGTAATAGTTTTTATTTTTCCAAGCAAAAATCAAAATATTGAAGTGAATGAGCAAGTAGGGTCTGCTGAAAAAGCGCCCACACCTCCGACAAAACCTCTAACAAAAATTTATTTTGTTGGAGATATTATGCTTACTCGAGGAGTCGAAAGCTCTGTTCATAAAAATTTCAACGGAGATTACTATGAGCTATTTAAAAACGCAACAGAATTAAAAGAAGCTGATATTCTTTTTGGTAACCTAGAAGGTCCGATTTCTTCTTTGGGTAACAATGTTGGTAGCAAGTATTCTTTTCGCATGAATCCGAATGTTTTGTCAGCCATTAAAAAAGTTGGATTTAATATTTTTTCATTTGCAAACAATCATGTGGGAGATTGGAATGTATCTGCTTTTGAAAACACCCTTTCACTTCTTAAGGAAAATGAAATATTTTTTACCGGAGCAGGAACAAACAAATCCGAAGCAAGACAGCCTGCCATAATAAAGAAAAACAACATTAGTTTTGGTTTTTTAGGATTTTCAGATGTTGGCCCTAAGTGGATGGAAGCAAAAGATAACAAAAGTGGTATTCTGTTAGTTGATGATCCAGATTTCTCAAATATTATTTCTCAAGCAAAAGAAAAGGTGGATGTATTAATTGTGTCTATTCATTTCGGAGAAGAATACGAAAAAGTTCACAATAAAAAACAGGAAAAAGTGGCTCATCTTGCCATAGACTCTGGAGCAGATATGATAATAGGTCATCACACTCATGTTATTCAAGATGTTGAGTATTATAAAGATAAACCAATTTTTTATTCTTTAGGAAATTTTATTTTTGATCAATACTTTTCAAAAGAAACAATGAAAGGATTAGTGATAGTAACAGCTTTTGAAGGTAAAACCCTAAAAGAAGTTAAGAGTTTAGTTAGTATTCAAAATAAAAAATATCAAATAGAAGGACTGTTTGAGAAAGAAGAAGTCGCAGACTTTGAAGAATTACAAAATTCAAAATGCCCTAAACCAAACAAAGAATATGGCGACATGTCTCTTTTGAATGTGGGTCAGGAAATCAGCCTGCCTGACAAAAGTTATATTCCAAGAAGACTAGTTGAGCTGGGAGATTTGGCTATTAACAAAAATTTCTGTTTAGAGCAAAAAGCCAAGAAGGCACTTAATAAAATGATTACTGATGCTTTTAGTGTTGGCCTAAAGATAAAAGTTACTTCGGCTTTCAGAGACTACGCAACTCAAGAAATTATTTTTAATAATGCCCTAAAAACTATTCCCGATGCCATTGTGGCCGTCGCCAAACCAGGACACTCTGAACATCAGTTAGGGACTACGGTGGATTTATCGGGATCCTCTATAGGTTTTTCATCCGCTGTTTCTAGCTTTGATAATACTCCAGAAGAATTATGGCTAAGAGATAATGCCTACAAATATGGCTTCGTTATGAGTTACCCTTATAACAAAGAAAGCATCACTGGCTATAAATATGAACCTTGGCATTATCGATATGTAGGTATTGATTTAGCTCAAAAAATAAAAGAATCCGGACTAACTGTTTATGAATATTTAAAATAAAAACCCCTTAATAATTAAAGGGTTTTTATTTTGCATAATTAGCAGCTTCCTCTAGGTGAATTGATAGTAATGTGGATGCTCCTTCCGCGCTCATAGTTACTCCGTATAAGACTTGTGCTCTCGACATCGTCTCTCTGTTGTGAGTCACAACAATAAGCTCAGAATATTTAGAAAGATTTTCCAACATGTTGCCATATTTTTTGGAATTAGCTTCATCTAAGGCTGCATCAGTTTCATCTAGCACCAAAAATGGTGGTGGGTTGACTTGGGATATGGCAAATAAAAGTGCTATAGAGGTCAAAGATCTTTCTCCACCTGAGAGCATGTGCAAATCCTTTACTTTCTTTTGAGGCAGGTTTACATTGATTTCTATCCCCCTTTCGAAACCTACTTCACTCTCCTCTTGCTCTTCTTCTGATTCTGGAATTTCTTCGTCATTGTTTTTTCTTGCTTTCTTGTTTTCCATTGTTATCGACAAGAAAGCACCACCTCCTCCGAACATTAAAGCAAAAAATTCTTGGAATTGTTTATTAATTTTTTCTATGCCTGTTTTAAATTCTGAATCTAATTTCTCCTTGAGGTCTTGAATTAAGATACTGCAATCTTTCATACTCTTATTAAGATCTTCTATTTCTTTTGCCAAAAAGCTATCCCTCTCCAAAGTATCTTCGTATTCTTTGACCACATCATTACCACTACCACTACCAGCATCTTCTATTTTTATTTTAATTCTTTCTATTTTTCTTCGGAATTCTTCTTGTTTTTCACGATTAATTTCTTCGAGAAAAGGAACTTCGGCAAATGAGATTATCTCTCTTCCTATCAGCACTCCTGCCTCTGTTAATTCCATACTAAAAGCATTTTTAACTATTTCTAGTTTTTCTCTTTCATAGCCTAGAGATTGGATCTTGGAATTAACATCATTTTTTTGATGAACAAGTTCATACAAAACCTTTTCGCTATCTCTATGTTTTTCTTCTTCTTCTTTCTCCTTTCTTCGAAGTTCACTTATTTTATCAAGAAGCTCTTTTTCTTTAATATTAAGATTCTCTATAGATGACAGTATTTCATTTTTAGTTACTTGCATTTCCTGATACTCTGCGTTGTTTTCTATTGAAATAGTTTTATTTCCCTCTTCATCTGATTCTTTATAAAAATCTTTTATTTTATTTTTTATTGATAGTAGGGCTTCTATAACATCGGGAAGATTTTCTATCTTTATTGCTTCATCTATTCTGGTAGATATATCAAAGACAAAAGACTTCCATTCTTCTTCATTAATAACCCTATTACTTGCCTCAGTTTTTCTATTAAAATGATTTTCAATACCTTCTATGATTCCCTCTATCCTGCCGAGTTTTCTTATATACTCATTTTTATCACTTCGTATTTTTGATATTTCATTTTCGTTTTCCGTTATTTCTTTTTTATATAAACTCTCTGTCTGAGTTTCGGCTTTTTGTTTTTCAATTTCCTGTAGTCGAGATTCTATGTCGATTTTTTTATTACTTAGCTCTTGAGACCAAATTGCCAAACGACCCTCTTCCTTTTTAATGTAAGTATTTTCTATGGATAAATAAGAACGATACATCTCTCGAAGTTCTTCTCTCATCTCTCGGGATTTTTCTATTATTTGAACTTGTTTCTTTAAAAAGGCTAAGTGTGGGGCAATTTCTCTTCTCAAAGACTGAACGTCCTTAATATTATCAATTGTTTTTTCTAGTTTTTTTTCAGCCTCTTTTATTCTATATTGATAAACCCTAAGACCTAGAGCGTCTTCTATCATCCCCCTTCTTTCTTTATTTGAAGCATTCAAAACACGATCAGCCTCCCCTTGAGATATTATATGGTGCCCTGAGCTGCCGATATTAACCGAAGCTAGCAAGTCCACTATATCTTTTAGCCGAACCTCTGTTTTATTAATCGTATATTTATTTGAACCATCAGCAAAAACTTCTCGACCTATCGTTATCTCATCATAATCGAGAGAAACTCCAAGTCCACTATTTGTAAAAGAAAAAATTTTGTCGCTGTTATCAAAAGTTATTGCGACTTGAGCCCTGTTCGAAGATGATAAATGTTTGGACCCCTTAAATATCAAATCAACACCACCCTTTCCTCGAAGGGATTTCATTGATTGTTCCCCAAGTACAAATCTAATAGCTTCTACAATATTGGACTTGCCAGAACCATTTGGTCCTACGATACAAGTAATCGGCGTAGTAAAATTAACGACACTTTTTTTGCCGAACGACTTAAATCCTATAAGTTCAATTGATTTGAGTGTCATTTTTTACTCTAACCATTCTTTAATTTCTAATGCTTTGTGAGCAGCATCTTGTTCTGATTCTTGTTTTGACTTTCCCTTGCCTTCTGCTACTAAGATATCACCAAAATAAATTCCAGTTGTAAAACATTTGTCATGATCAGGCCCTGATTCGTGTAAAACTTTATATGACGGAGTTACATTTACATATTCTTGAGCCTTTTCTTGAACCAAGCTCTTGGCATCTCTCCATAGTTTTTTAGCTACTATATCTTCTATCTTTCCAAATAATGTTTCTGCAATGAAATCTCTGACAACATCATAACCTTGGTCAAGATAAACAGCTCCAACATATGCTTCATAAGTATTAGCCAAAATATAGCTTCTTGCTTTACCCACATCTTTTGCCTCTCCTTTTGAGAGCAATAGGAATTCATTCATTCCCAAGTGCAAAGCTACATCTCCGATTATTACAGCATTAACTAATGCTGAACGATAGGCAGTAAGTTCTCCTTCATCTTTATCTCCATATTTATTATATAAATAATCTGTAATTATAAGTTCCAAAACTGCATCGCCCAAAAACTCCAATCTTTCATTGTGGCTTAGTTTTACTCCATTATTTTCATTAATATAAGAGCGATGAATAAAAGCTTGCTCTAAAAGTTTTTTGTTCTTAAAATAAATATTTGTCTTTTTTTCGAATAAAGAGAAATCTACCATATTTTTATTCATTATCTTTGCTAAGAATATCGATTGTTTTGGTTAATAGCGGAATCATATTATCATACATCCTCAAATTAGGAACTTCGTCTATTGTAAACCATCTCGCATCATCTAACCCTCCCGTACCCTCCTCTAATACTATCTCTCGGTAATCTGACTCTGCCAAAAAGAAAGCAACTTGTTTTCTGATTTTACCTTTTTCTGGGTGAGTGGCAATATATTCATTCCTACCCAAAAGTTCTTTTATTTTTATGTCCAAACCCATCTCTTCTTTGATTTCTCGGATTGCACCTTCTTCTTCGTTCTCTCCTTCTTCTATGCTTCCTTTTGAAAGAGTCCAGTAACCAAAAACATCATGAACAAAAGCAAAATATAGTTTGTTATCGTAATGAGCATAGACGACAGCTCCTGCCTTCTTTTCTATTGGAAATTTTGCTGGATCAGTCTCAAATACTTTTTTCTTTGGATGGACATCGTCTTTGCCAGGCTCTCCCATTTCTTTATAAACACCCCCCAAAACTCCGTTTACAAAACGGCTGGAATTTTCACCACCAAAAGTTTTTGCTAATTCAATGGCTTCATTTATAGCCACTTTGGGTGGTACTTGCCCTCTGTCGGCAAATAGCAATTCGTAAAGACCAATCCTTAAGACATTTCTATCTACTATGGAGATTTTATCAATTGGCCAGTCAGGAGCAGCCTTCTCTATTATTTCATCAATTATTTGTTTCTTTTTAATAACACCATTAAATAATTCAGACATGAACTGATTGTCATCTAAGCCAGGACCAAATTCTTCAATATTTCTTTCCAGCATTTCTTTAGGATTGCTATCTTTAAAAACCGCAAAATCCCACTCAAAGAGTGTTTGAAGAACAATTGATCTTGAAAGGTGCCTATTTGCCATAATATAAAAGCTTTAAAAAACAATAAAAGAACTAATAAATCAAAAAGAATAGTTTATTCGACTATTTCTTTTTTGTTTGCTTTTTCTCTACTTTCTTAACCACATCGATTACCTTACGCCCTCTGTAAAATCCGCATTTTTTACAAACAATGTGAGTTTCTTTCTTCTCCCCACAATTTGTACAAGTAGTAAAAACCTTTGCTTTTAAAGCGTGATGCGATCTTCTATTTCCCGTATGTGCACGGGTATGTCTCATTCGTATTACCATATAATAAAGATTATACTCATTTTAAGCCAAAATGCAACCAGAAAAGCCTTTAAATAGAATATTCACTACCTGTGGATAACAGTAGAGGCCTTGCCTCCCACCGAGGCAAGGCCTCTACTGTTGGAGCTTGCTTTTTTTTCAGAAAAGAATAATATTTAAAAAGTAGAGATTGTTGTAGCTACCAACTGCAATTCCGGTCATGACCGGAACCCATAAAAAGGCTAATCTGCTAGCTAAATGAAGATATAAATGTTGGGTGGAACCGCGACTAGACTCGCCCCGACGGAAAGTGAAATTTTTCACATTTCGTCGGGGCGATTTTATTTTAGTTAATTAAAAATGAAAGAATAAAAAGCGAAGGCGAGTATGTGTTTTGGAATGACTTGCGCAGGGCGACGGCCCGAGCAGAGCAAATTTTCAACAGAAAATTATGCGTGCATTATAAAACACACACCCGTCTGAAGCTTTTAAAAATTATGGAAAAAATAGAAAAAATAAGACATTCACTAGCTCACCTTCTGGGAGCTTCAATATTAGAATTATACCCTGGTTCAAAAATTACTCTTGGCCCCGCTATAGAACATGGTTTTTATTACGATGTTGACGTTGCTGGGAAAATTACAGATATTGATTTAGAAAAAATAGAAAATAGAATGAAAGAAATTATTAAAACCTGGTCTTCTTTTGAAAAAAAAGTTATAACCAAAGAAGAAGCGCTCGAACTCTTTAAGGATAATGAGTATAAAATAGAGCTCATTAATGAAATTACATCCAAAAAAGAAGAAATAACTATTCATGCATCAGGAAATTTTGTAGATCTCTGTCGTGGAGGACACATTGATGATGTAAAGGAAATAAAAGAAGGTTCTTTCAAGCTAGATAAAGTCGCTGGTGCTTACTGGAGAGGAAATGAAAAAAATAAAATGCTTACTAGGGTTTATGGAATTGCTTTTGAAACAAAAGAAGAATTAGATCAATATGTATTCCAACAAGAAGAAGCCAAAAAAAGAGACCATCGTAAGCTAGGAAAAGAATTAAAATTATTTACCCTTTCTGATTTAGTAGGAGCAGGACTTCCTCTTCTCCAACCAAAAGGAATGACTATTCGAAAAGAAATTGAGGATTATTTGTGGGTATTACATAAAGATAAAGGATATGATCGTATTTGGTCTCCACACTTAGCCAAACATGATTTGTACGAGACATCTGGACATGCCGCAAAATTTGGAGATGAATTATTTAAGGTCAAAGGCGGAGATGAAGAGTTCTTTATGAAGCCAATGAACTGTCCTCACCACATGCAAATATTTGCTGACAATCAGTTTTCTTATAGAGATATGCCTGTTCGATATTTTGAACCAGCTACTGTATATAGATATGAAAAAGCTGGCCAGCTTTCAGGGCTTACTCGCGTCCGCTCAATCACCCAAGATGATGGCCATTTATTCTGTCGAGTTTCTCAAATCGGCGAAGAAGTGGGAACTATAGTAAAAATCATTAAAGATTTCTACAATACCATGGGAATGATGAACGGTTACTGGGTAAGATTCTCAACCAGAGGTGAAGACAAAAGTAAATATCTCGGCAGTGATGAAGTTTGGCAAAAAGCAGAAGAGGCTCTAGAAAAAGCCGCCAAAGAAAATGAATTAAACTACAAAATTGGAATCGGCGAAGCGGCTTTCTATGGGCCAAAATTAGACTTTATGTTTAAAGATGCAATCGGTCGTGAATGGCAACTAGCAACGATTCAGTGCGACTTTAATCTTCCCGAGAGATTCAATCTTTCGTTTAAAAATGAAAAGGGTGAAGACGAAAGGCCTGTTGTTATTCACAGAGCTATCTCAGGATCACTTGAAAGATTTATGGGTGTAATGATAGAACACTTTGCTGGAGCTTTCCCTGTCTGGCTTGCACCTGTCCAAACAATCATCCTTCCAATATCAGAACACCAGAGAGAATATGCAAAAGAGATTTTTGAAAAAATAAAAAAAGAGGACATCCGCGTAGAACTAGATGATTCAAATGAATCTCTAGGTAAAAGAATCCGAAATGCAAAAATGCAAAAAACCCCCTATGTAATTGTTATTGGAGATAAAGAAAAGGAAGCGAAAACCATAACCGTTGAAGGAAGAAATGAGAAGTTAGAAAATATTTCTATTGAATCTTTTGTAGAAAAAATAAAATCAGAAATTAAAGAAAGAAAATTAGGATAGTCTCAATAAAAAATCTCTCCGTGTAAAATCGGAGAGATTTTTTATGGGTGTTAAATATCCAATTTTGCCATTTTAGCGTTTGATTGGATAAAGGCTTTTCTGGGAGCAACCTCTGAGCCCATAAGAGTGTCAAAAACTTGATTTGCTATTTCAATGTCCTTAATCGTGACTTGTTTAAGTACTCGGTTACTTGGATCCATTGTGGTCTCCCACAATTCTTCAGCATTCATTTCTCCGAGACCTTTATATCTCTGGACATGTATCTTAGATTGTTTTTTGTCTGTATTCTTAGATTCTGACTCATCTGAAGACTCACCTTCATTTTCTTCTTCACTGACATTTTCACTTTCCTGCAACAACTCTTCTAGTTTAGGAGCATCCTTGCCAAGAATTTCATCTCTCTCTTTATCTGAATAAGCATAAAAAACTTCTTTGCCTTTTTTGATTTTGAACAAAGGTGGTTGAGCTATATAAACATATCCAGCATCTAACACTGGTCTGAAATAACGATACATTAAAGTCAAAATAAGAGTGGAGATGTGTGCTCCGTCAACGTCGGCATCTGTCGCAATTATTATTTTATGATATCGCATTTTAGTTATATCAAAAGTTTCTCCGATTGAAGCACCCATTGCAATGACTAGATTTTTAATCTGATCACTCGAAAGCATTCTGTCAAGACGAGCTCTTTCTACATTTAAAATTTTTCCACGAAGAGGGAGGATTGCTTGAGTTTTTCTGTCTCTTCCCATTTTAGCTGTACCTCCGGCAGAATCTCCCTCTACTATAAATAACTCTGCGCTCTCTGCATCTCTAACCTGACAGTCTGCCAATTTACCTGGCAACGTCATTCCTTCTAGAGCCCCTTTTCTAAGGACAGAGTCCTTTGCAGCTTTGGCTGCTTTTCTGGCCCTAAGAGCAAGAAGTGATTTATTAATAATAGCTTTTGCTTCGTCGGGATTCTCTTCAAAAAAAGATGTTAGAGCTTCACCAAAGATAGCAGCCACAGCCCCCTGAGCTTCTGTTGAACCCAATTTTGCCTTAGTTTGTCCTTCAAATTGTACTTCTCTTAATTTAACTGAGATAACTGCGGTAAGCCCTTCTAGAACATCCTCTCCTGTAAACCCTCCATCTGCGTCTTTAATTAAATTATTTTTCTTTCCATAATTATTTAAAACCCTGGTAAGAGCTGTTTTGAAGCCAGTAACATGCGTACCACCTTCTGGGTTGTAGATATTGTTAGCAAACGGAATGATGTCAAAATTAATATCATCAACATATTGCAGGGCTACTTCTACTCCTACTCCGTCTGATTCTTTTTCAACATAAAAAATACTAGGATGAATAGGTTTTTCTAATTTGTTATAAAATCTTACTAAAGAGATTAAACCTCCCTCAAAATAAAATGAAGTTGATGGTACTTCTAATTCTAAATCTTTAAACCAAAATGTTTCGTTTAAATCCTTTTTCTCTTTTCCACCAGTCAGAGGATCCCATTCGCGAGCATCTATAATTTCTATTCTTAAACCTTTTACAAGATAGGCTTGTTGTCGAAGATGATTTATGATTGTATCAACATTAAATTTAACTTCTTTAAAAATTTCTTCATCTGGTCTAAACAAAATAATAGTTCCCTGATTCTTCGTTGTGCCGACTTTTTTGACAGCATATTTCTTTTTTCCTTGGGAATACTCTTGAATATATTTTCCCCCATTTTTATGAACTTCTGCTTTAAAATAAATTGACAATGCATTAACCACAGAAGCTCCTACTCCGTGCAAACCTCCTGAAACTTTATATCCACTATCATCTCCTCCAAACTTACCTCCCGCATGAAGAGTTGTCATAACTGTCTCAAGAGCAGAAACTTTCGTTTTTGGGTGAACATCCACTGGAATACCTCGCCCACTGTCAACGATTCGAACAGAATTATCTGGAAGAAGAGTGACTTCAATACGATCACAATATCCACCCATCGCTTCATCGCGAGAGTTGTCGAATATTTCCCAAACGAGATGGTGTAGTCCATCTATGCCTGTCGTTCCTATATACATTCCCGGACGACGACGAACTGGCTCTAACCCCTCTAGAACAGAAATCTGCTCTGCTCCATATTTCACATTATCCTTCTCTTTTTTTTCTTCTTTTTTTACCATCTCTTTTTTAATTAATTTATAAATATCCTTGAAAATAAACGACATGGCGACAGTTAAAATAACTGCCCCTATACATATATTATATCAAAAAATCACTAAAAAAACTAGTCTTTTTAGTGATTTTTAACCTTATTTTACATACACATTTTACTAATTAATTAAAAACTACCTAACACAGCGAACATAGCGCCCGAGAGACTGATCGTAGTAGCTAAAGTTACCATTGTTCATGAGCTGGTAGTAAGCGAACGTAGTAGGCGAAGATGGAACGGGGGTAGAAGACCAGTAAACGGACGCTACAAAACCAAAAGGAGTCCAGGTTGTATTTCCTGAACCTTGATACCATGAATGAGAAAGTGTTCTTGCTTGTTCAATAGAAGGAAGGCGTCCGCCACTGGCCACACAAGCATCTGATGCAACAGTTACCCCACCAGCTGTTTTCCATGCCATGGTTGTATCAGTTGTTCTTGTTGTTCCATCTGTATTTACTCCTTGAGTATCCCATTTAACTACTCCGTTTTCGTCTACAGACCAAGCTTTGAGTTCTCCAGTGTCGTAGATGAGGGCTGTGGCGGCAAATCTGTTGTAATTGTCTCCTGCATAGACCCCACCCGAACCAGAGCCGTAAAAACTAAAGCATTTAACTACTATTCCTTGATCTTCTAGTGGTTTAGCTATTGGAGCTAAGTTACCAGAGCAGGTTAAATCTGAATATGAAGGATTAGATCCAGTAAAACTACCATTTTCTACTTGATTGATGGCAGCTTGGTTGTATAGTTGTTTTAAGGTGGATTTAATAGAAGCTATTTTCCCTTTCTCTCTAGCAGAGTTTAGAGATGTGATGACTACAGAGGAGAGTATTCCGATTATGGCGACGACGACCAATAATTCTATCAAAGTGAAAGCTTTTTCGCTTTTTAAATTTTTTAAAATAGATTTTTTACTCATATTTTTATTATATCACCATGTTGTTTAATAACAACTCTTAATTATAAATCCCACTTTTTATACAAAATAAAACCACATACAAAACCCAGTCTGTATAATTAATTCCATCCATCACTTTACGCTATAGCGTAAAGTGATGGATGGAATATATAACTAACAAAACCTGGTATCATTTTTACCCTACCCCCTAGGATAAAAACCTATCTGACCTCATAACCGAGGTCAACAATCTTCTTGGTTATATTATCCATTATTATATTTATTTCTTCGTCAGTTAGGGTTTTATCATCTGATTGAAAGACAAGTCTGTAGGCAAAAGAGGTCCTCCCGTCTTTTGTAAACGAATCAAAAAGTTTTGGTTCTCCCGCCAATAGTTCTGTTCCAAAGCTTTCATAGATATCTATAAGTTTTTGAGGAGAAGTTCCTTCTGGAAGCCAAACCGCTATATCTCTAACTATAAAAGGATATACAGACCATGGTTTAAAATAATTAAAACCATTTTCGTTTTTAGGAATTGTGATCAACGAATAACAAGCATATTCATCTTCTGTTTCTTTATAAAAATCTTCCAAAGATAATTCAATAATTTTTTTCTTGTCTCCATATGCCACGTTGATTTGTTCTTTGTCTTTCAAAAAAACTGTTCCTATTTCAAAAATCTTCACTTCGCTCGCTGTCAACAATGGAAGATTTTTAATATTAAGTTCAATGCTTTCTTTTAGTCCATCTTTAAGGTTGTCTCTCAGGTTGCTTTTGTCGCTTGCCGCAGCAAGAACCGATACTTGTCCCTTGTTTCGAAATACAGAACTAACAATCTCTTGATACCCATCATTAACTAATTTATTTTTCGCTAAACAAATTTTCTTCCAAATACCATTATCTTTTGCTTCAGGAATACCAGTTGGCAATATTGCTTCTACCTTTTCGTATCCATATATTCGGCCTATTTCTTCAGCAAAATCAGCTGGAATATTTAAGTCTAGTCTCCATGAGGGAATTATAATGCTAAAATTATTTCCGTTTGCTTCGTATTCATAATTATAATCTCCTAATATTTTCCTTATATCTTCTGCTTCAATTTTTAATCCTAAAACTTTTGAAACATAAAGACTGTCAAAAGATACTTCTTTGGCCTCTGTTTTTTGCGTGTAGATATCTACAATTTCTTCTATCTCTACCTCTGGACAAATTTCTTTTATGTAATAAGAAATCTTTTCCATGGCATCGCTACAAAGCTCTGGAGATATTTCATTTTCATATCTCTTTGAGGCATCGGTTTTAATATTATATTTCCCCGCAGTTTTCCTAATAGCCACGGGGTCAAAATTTGCGACTTCGATAATTATGTTTTGAGTATTTTTATCTACTTCAGCTTTCCTTCCACCTTTAACTCCAGCAATGACTAGGGCGTCTTTCTCATCGGCGATAACAAGTTCGTTTGAACTTAAAATAGCGCTTCTTTCTTTGGTAACATCCCCTATTTTTTCAAAACCAAGCAATTCTATATTCTCTGCTTCTTTGGCATTTCTTATTATCAGCTTATGGTTTTCTAATTTATCTAAATCAAAAGTATGAATTGGCTGTCCTAGATCAAACATTATAAAGTTAGATAAATCTACTATGTTATTTATGCTTCTCTGTCCAATTGATTCTATTTTTTCTTTTAGCCAAAGTGGGGATGGTCCAACTTTCACATTTCGAATTATCCTACCCATGTATCTTCGACAAAGTGAAGAAGTAACATCTACTTCTAGATCTGTTGGATTATTTTCTGTTTCTTTTATTTCAATATTGTTTTCTCTAAAAGGTAGTCCCAGAAGCCCAGCTATTTCTCTAGCTACACCTCTATGTGAAAGTAAATCGTGAGCTCTGTCTGGTAAAATATTTAAGTCTAAAATCGTGTCGCTGTTTTCTTTTTTCTCTACACCCTCTACTTCACATAATTTAAAGGTTAGAAGCTCGGCCAGTTTTTCTGGCTCGGGTAATTCGTCAATATATGATTTTATCCAATTATAACTAATTAACATATATTTAAAATTGATTAATTCTTAGATCACCCTGATAAGAAACACGAATATCATTTAGCTTTAATTTCATTTTCATCAATCTATCGAGTCCAATTCCAAAAGCAAAACCTTGATACTCATCACTGTCTATTCCACAATTTTTTAAAACATTTGGATGAACCATACCTGCCCCTAATAGTTCCATCCATTTTTCGCCTCTCTTTAGATCTATTTCAAATCCTGGCTCTACAAATGGAAAAAAACTTGGTCTCATTCTGATATCAACTTCTTCGCCCTCAAAAAACTTTTTAAAAAACTCAAGAAGAACTCCTTTCATGTTAGCTACTGAAATATCTTTACCAACAACCAGTCCTTCTATTTGATAAAATTGCATTTCATGATTAGCGTCTGTTGCTTCGTTCCTAAAAACCTTTCCGGGTACGATAATCGCAAACGGAGGCTTGCCACCACTTGCTACCATATTTTCCATATATCTTATTTGAGAACTAGAAGTGTGTGTTCTCAAAACCATTCCAGGCTTTCCCTTTATAAGAAAAGTATCTTGCATATCTCTGGCAGGGTGATCTTTGGGTACATTAAGTGCATCGAAATTATGCCATTCGTCTTCTAGTTCGGGACCTTGCTCAACAGCAAAACCCATCTCTTTAAAGATGGTTACGGCTTCATTCATTATAAGTGTTAGTGGGTGCAAAGCACCCTTTTTATATCCTTCTTGCATTCTAACAATATAGCATATTTTAGCCTTATTTTGCTACCGAACAATGTTTAAAATTATTTTAAAAGTATTTTCTTGGCTAGTTTGCAATATTCGCATTCTTCTCCCCCGTAAGCCTTAACTTGGCATTTTCTGTTTACAAATTCTCCTGTTTTTAATAGCCCTTCATAGTCGCCTATATCCCTCTTTAGTAAATCTATTTTTTCTTGATCGATGTGAGTTTCATAAAGAGAATTTTTATTTTTAATATCTTCTTCCAAGAAAAGCAATCTCGATTTGTCTATCGTAATATCTTTCTTTTCTCCTCGAAGTAAATAGCTGTACATTGCAAGTTGTCTCATGTATTTAGATAATCTTCCCTCCTCATCTATTTTTTCAATTTCATTCTTGGTTTTAGCTGTGCCTGTTTTAAAATCTGTTATCCTGATATTTCCGTCTCTGTCATTTTCTAATAAATCTATTTTTCCATAGATAAGAAGATTTGGAAAATCTTTGTCCTTAAAAGAAATTGGGTATTCTGATTTATGATCATCATAGACATCTTTTGAATAATTTTTAATCCACAACTTAACAGCTTCTATCGCTTTCTTGATCAGGCGCTCTCTGTCGATTTTATTATCTATATTTTCTTTTACAAAATCATTTTCTATTTTATTTTTAATTTCTTCATCTCGGGGTAATTTTTCTTGTTTTAAAACATACTCTATGGTTCCATGAACAATTGTCCCTAATGTTAAGTAGTTTGATTTTGGCTCAGGCAATCTCAAAAAACTTCTGAAATACCATTCCCAAGGACATTCAAAAAAATTGTTCAACATTGAAACAGAAACCTTGAGGGTCGAATAATTCTCTTTAACTAATTTTTTAACCTCCTCGATTATTTCTCCCTTGAATTCAGATTTATTTATTTGCGTATAAATGTGAGGGTCAATTGAAAGTAATTCCCTCTCGGTTTCTTCGCTCGTTTTTTTGTCAAAATGAGATTCGGGCAATTCTTTAATCACCGAAACTAAATTCATATCCTTACCAGTGTAATTTTCACGAGCGTATGAAATGTTGCAGTAAGTTTTTGCTCTAGTTATGGCAACATATAATTCTTTTTTTACTTCTTCTATGCTTTTCTTTTCTCTGTGCTCTTCTAGCTTGGCAGGTAAGGCTAATTTATTGTTTTTACCACTTAATAAAACCTCTTCGTTGGCATGAGCAATCCAGACGGCTTCATATTCCAATCCTTTTGATTTGTGTAGAGTCATCACATTCACCCCGCCTGTTTGTCCAAAACTGGCTACTTCAATTGGTGAATTATAAGAATCCAGTCGGTCTAGATATTCTATAAACTTACTTAGGGTTGGTTCTTTTTGTTTCTGCTCAAACATAATTGCGAGATGGATAAAACTTCTTACTATTTCTACTCTATTTAACATCTCTTTATTATTTAAAGACTCGTTAATCAACAGCTCATTTCCTAAGATGTTAACGATATTGCTTAATTTTTCTCCTTGAAATCTATTTATCCAATCTTCTAACTTTTTACCCCACTTACTAATTTCATCATTTTCCTTAAATAAATCATTTTCTGATTTATTGTTTTCAATAAGATTTAAAATGGAAATCTCTTCGTATTTATAATCTTTTAAAAACTGATGGGCTTTTATTAAACTAATACCACTAGATTTATTTAACATCGTTTTCGACAGAGTTATATGATCAAGCGGATTAGCTATCAATCTCAATACTTGTCTCATTGCATCAGCATCATATTCTTTAAACAAAGAGGAATTACCACCATCTGAAATTGGTAAGCCCATATCGCTCAAAATACTTATTGCTATTTTGGCTTGATAATTTTTTGACACGAGCAATGCACACTCACTGGGACTGAGACCTTCTTCTATTTTTTGTTTAAAATATATTCCAGCTCCAATGACTTCATCTCTCGGATAAGAATATTCATTAATTGATATTTTCTCGCCACCATTTTTGTTACTTTTTAATTTCTCTCTAGAGAGTGTACTAGAAAGCAGGTCGTCTGCTGCTAAAAGTATTGGCGCTGTTGAGCGGTAATTTTCCACCAAAAAGACCAGCTTGGTTTTTCCAAAGATATGTGAGAACTCTTCAAAATAAGACGAATTTGCTCCAGAAAAACCATAAATGAGTTGGCGATCATCTCCTACCACAAAAATGTTTGGATTTTCTGTATCTTGCCAAACTGCTTTCAAAAAACTATTTTGGACACCACTTGAATCTTGATGCTCGTCCACTAAAACATAAAGATAATTTTCTCTAATTTCATTTTTTACGTTTTCAAAATTCTCGACTAAGTAAACCGCATACTCGAGAACGTCATCATAATCCATCATCGAAAGTTTTCTTTTTTCTATTTCGTATGTCTCATAGAACTTAACAAATTCTTTGGTTTTTTCTAAAGATTCAATTCTTTTTTCTACACTTTTTTTCATCTCTCCTTTTGTTTGGCCACGGGATGAAATATTTTCTGGATCATTTTTTAAATCTTCTATTTCTGCTTCAGTAAAGGATAAGAATTCTTTTGCTCCGATTCTTTCTCTCTTTAAAAGAGAAACCAAAGATTTTAATTCGTTAAAATATAGACTCTTGTTAGACAAGGGGCTGAGATATTCCCATTCATAATTATTTAAAATATCATCTATTAAAAAAATAGCCTCGTCGTCCCCCATCAAGGTTGGTGCAACTTCAAAATCAAGAAAATCGTAGTATTTTTCTATTAAACTTATAGCAAAACTATGGAAGGTAGAAACATGGACTTCTTGACCCCTTTTGCCGATATATCTTTCTAGCCGATTTTTCATTGCTTCCACTCCAGAATTAGTAAAGGTTAAGCAAAGTATTCCCTCAGCAGGAGTGTCTGTTTTTTTAAGAATATTCCCTATTCGCAGAGATAATATTTGAGTTTTTCCAGTTCCTGGGCCTGCGACAACCATCACTGGGCCATCGATTGACTCTACGGCTTCTTTTTGTTTGTCATTTAGTCTTTTTATCTCTTGATCAAAGATTTCAGTTGTCATATAAACTAATTATATCACTTTTTTAAATAAGCCAACCAATAGTTTCTTTTATAAACACGATTATTGAAAGTTGAATAGTGGGTTGATTTTTCTAGCTTTAAAATTTTAAAATATTTACCATACGTAGAGGTAAAATCTTCTCGAGAAAAAACTCTTTCGGTTAAACCGATATCTTTTATTATGTAAGTATTGTATTCATTACCAGGACTTTCTTTGAGCAAAATTTTTGCATTTTGATCTCCATCTTTACATAATGCTCGCACAAAAAAGTATCCTCCATTTTTTAGAACCCTGTCTGCTTCAGACAAATACACTTCTCGCCCCTTTTCGTCTAGAGAATTTGAAGACGTTATGTCTAAAATAATATCAATACTTTTATCGTCTATATCATATTTTTCGCCTATATCACCAAGACGATAGTCGACAGTCAAACCGAGCCCCCTTGCTCGTTCTTTGGCAAGAGCAATCGCTGTTTTGGAAATCTCTATGCCTATAACATTATTCCCTTCTTGTGCGAAATAGTTGGAATTTCTTCCTGTCCCACAACCAAGATCTAATACAGTATTGTCTTTAGCTATATATTTTTCTTCTTTTTTAAGGAACTTCAAAAAACGTAAAACATCCGCTTGTGGTTTATCATCTTTTGTAACAAGCTTTGGATTCCGATATTCTCTTTCCCAAACACTTCCTTGGTGTGACATAAATTAATTATAGCACAAGACTCTATGGTGTATTAAAATAGCGACCCTTGGGTCGCTATTTTAATACTTTTTTATTTCAATAAGAATCTTAGAGTTGAAACTAATCTTATCTTTTTATACTCAGGAGATCCTGGATCTTTTTCGGTGATATCAAAGACTCCTTGATTACCCCTGGCAACGCTTCCAACTACAGAACCCGAGTTTTTAGCAAACTGAGAAGCTGTGTCACGAGCATTCTTTATTGCATCGGCAAGCATCTCTGGCTTGATGCTGTTTATATCTGAGAACTCAAATGAAATATAATTTTGACTCAACACTACCCCATTTTTAACTAAAAGTAATGTTTCGTTAGAAGTTGATTTTGCTAAATCAACTTTCTTTGTGTAAACAGAAATTTGGTTGTGAGAGTTGTATCTGAAAGCTGCCTCTTTGTAAGTATCTTGGTAGATATTCACTGGAGCAATATTAATCTCAGAAGCATCAAAACCTTTTTCAGTTAAGAATGTTTTGATAGTTGTAATATTCTTCTCTATTTCAGCGTATAAAGCATCTATGTTGTTAGATTTTGCTTCAAAACCCATAGACCAGATAGCCGTATCTGCTTTAACTATTTTCTCTGAAAGACCCTTTACTTCAATATAAGCACCTTGCTTAGAAAAGTTCTTTGCTGCTAAAAAGAAAGAAGCTGAAAGCAAGATTGAAAAAACGACGATAGCACCACTAATAAATAAAAATTTGTTGTTTTTAATGTTTTCCATAACGACATTATAGCACCTAACACCCCTAAAAACAAAAGATTGCCATTATTGTTATAAAAATTTGCCAAAACACGCAGAAAGTGTAATGTATTAAATAAGAAACCTTAAAACTTAAACTGCCATGAAAAAGAAAGAGAACTTCGAGATCTTTTTAATTCTAGTATTCTTAATGGTATTTTTCTTCCTTTTATGCAAAGGAACAACATACTGTTTAACATTAATCAATTTATCACCCCCTGTGCCTTAGGCGCAGGGTTTTTTGTATATTTAAAAACCTGTAACAAACTTTATGATAGGCAAAGAAAACAAAACCACCAAAAGAAAAATTGGCCAAAATCGCCCTTTTAGGACATTGTAATCCATCAACATCTGATTCCAACTTTTCTTTGTTATCAGCCCTATTCCAAATTCAAAAAAGATTGTCATCATTAACCACACAAAACCAATTTTAAACATTTGAGTAAATGAAAACAAATTCAAATATTTACCAAAAAATAAATAGACATAAATTAGAAAAGAAAGTGATAGAAACTTCACTCCTACTACATTAGACCAAAATTCTCCTATTTTTTTCTTATACCAAGCTTCCCTCAAAATACCATTTATAAATGGTATTGGAATAAAACACAGCCACATTAAAATTATCTTTAATATAAAACTATTTTATCATATATTTCCCCACCTTTGTTCGTTTAATAGACCACGCTAAGGCAGGAATATTTATATTTTCCCCAAGTGAATTAGCTATTCCACGCACGTATGTGCCACTACTACATTTAACTGTCAGACTTGCTATAAAAAAAGTATTGTCATTTGCTATTTTTTTATTCCAAATACTCAATATTTCTTTTTGCCTAAAATCTCCTTTTACTTTGCCAACCCTTTTAATTATTTTTTGCCTTACTTTTTCACCTTTTATTTTTCTTATTTTTTCTAGATTTAAATTTTTTACTTCTACTTCCCTGCTTGGAATATTTACCTCTTCCTCATCTCTGGCATATTGAAAAAGTTGTTTACCTAAAACTGTCTTCGAGGAATATATTGGGTAAGATTGAACGAACTTTCCTTTAAAATTTTTTAATTCTTTTTTAATTATATTTTCCAGATCTTCTTTTTTGGCAATTACATTTCTTGTCTTCATTACTTTACCTAAAATGTCGTATGTGTCCGTCGCAAAGCCAAAAAGAATTTCAAAACCATAAACCTTGTCTAGCTTTAAATATTTTTCTTTATTTTTTGTCTCTTCGCCAGCCAAAATCAATAAAACCCCTGAGGCCATTGGATCGAGTCTGCCCGCATAAGTCATCTTCACCCCCTTGTATTCTTGGTTTTTAGAACGAAAAACCTCCAAAGCTTCTAGCGGAGTTTCTCCTTCTTTTTTGTTTAGAATAATAACTTTCTGCATTTTTTGCGGACTGTATGGGTCACTGTTAAAACGATAATTGTCAATATATAAATATAATAACTTTTAAATTTAAAGACCTAATTTAACACAAACGATATCTACCCCTGTTGTGCTTGGATGACATAGTTTCAAGTCAGCAGAATCCTTGGGCACTTCAAACACAGCAGTGTAAGTCTCTGAAAAACCGGGGGCTATATCATCACTAAAGAAATTAAAACTATATTCCTTTTCTTTTAAATTAAAGCCAAAAATAAAATATTCCATTTTTTCAAATTGTCTATCCATTTTATCTTTTAAAATTATCTTGCTTCCTTTTGAATTTATTTTTCCTATATTGCTTAATAATATTTTTACACTAATAAATTTACCTTTAGTTTCTCTGTTCTCGTATTTTGATCCTTTATTAACTGCGGAAATAACCTTATATTCTATATTCCCTAGTTTATAGTTTTCTCCTACCTTCTTTGTCGTAGTTTGTGATACGGATCTTGTAAATTCCATTCCTACCACATCCGATTTATTTTTAACTTCATCTTTGGTAAAGTTAGCTTTTAAGAATGAATTATTGTCTTTTTTAAATACAAATAATTCACCAAGAGAAACTTTTAGGCTGAACAAATCGCTTGATAAATTTCCGAGTAAAAAAATTATTGGGAACAAAATAAAAATAATTATTATTTGATTTGTTTTCTTCATATCGAACATTATATCACCTTAACAATAAATACGAGAGTTTTTTCTCTCGCCTATCTAACTAAATGTTTTTATAATACGTTATTTTAATATGGGAAATAAGGGGCTTGGTCACGAGTTACTCAATTTTTATTTTGCTTTGCTTGTAAAAAATAAGGCACTCTCGGCCCCGGATCAACAATTTTAAAATTTGAGTTTTGATCACGAGTTACTAATTCGCTTTGCCCATAAGCACACAACCCCTTCGACTCTACAGTTTGAAAAACTTTTCAAACTTTTCCCCACCTGTGTCTTTCGAACCTCAATCTACGCACATACATCAAAAACGATACCTGGGTAAAAGGCATAAATTTTAATTTTTGCGGAGAGGGAGGGATTCGAACCCTCGGTACCGTTTCCGATACACAGTCTTTCCAGGACTGCCGATTAAACCGCTCTCGCACCTCTCCATACACTCTCCGAAAATTCAGAAAGTGCTATTAATCAGCCACAGGCTGAAACCTTAAAAGAACATCTGGGGTTATATTACTAAAAATATTCGATTTTGCCAAATTAAAAGTTATTCTCCTAAATGATTTTAGTGCATGTCGACATCATTACAACACACTTTTTCTATTTCCCTAGGTCAGACCTATGAGAAGTATGAAAAGCAAGCAAGAGATCTTTTGTTTTTAAGTTTTTTAAATAATCTGGAATTTTTTCCATATTGATAATCTTAAATTCTTTCCTTCTTTCTTTTTTATCAAAAAAATCTAAGTAACTTGAGTGTTTGTATTCTCCCAAAAATTTCAATATCTCAGTTTCATCCCCCACCCCACCTTTTCCCCATTTTTTATTTATTAATTTTATTGGATTCAAGTGTATATATGAAAAAATATAGTTAAAATAATTTTCTTCCCCAATGTGTTTAGACTTAAACTTACCTTCAAAGATGGTCCCAGATCTATTATATTTTTTATTAAAATACATAACATAAGCCGTGGATAATTTTCTCATATATTCAGATATTGGATTATGTTTTTCAAGCCATAAATCTTCTCTGTCTGAACTTATTAATAAATGAAAGTGGTTCGGCATTAAAACCCACGACAAAATATTAACCAAGGGGATATCCCTGTCGTAATCAAAAGCATCTATTTTTTGTTCTACAACTGAGCTCTTAAAAGAAAAATTAAATTCAGTATTGCAAATGTAAAGAAGCTTCTGAAAATGCTCATAATCTTCTTTGTCTAAAAAGATATTTTGTTTATTGTTTCCACGATTGTAAATATGGAAATATTCTCTTGGAACAAAATTTTTATCTCTCAAGCTCATACTAAATATTATAACACACTTTTTCTATTTCCCTAGGTCAGACCTATGGAAGACTCGGGGCGCGAAGTGCTTATTCTAGATTGATATTTTAACCCAAACTGCTTCTTAATCTTTTTATTCTCTCTTCGACTGGAGGATGTGTGGAGAATAAGTTGCTAACTTTTTTTGCAAATTTCCCAGAACCACTTGGGCTAGAAATATAGAGATGTGCTATTGCACTTGATTGAGTCTTCATTGGCCTTCCATGGGCGGATATCTTTTCTAGGGCCGAAGCTAATCCTTCTGGATATCTTGTCAAAAGAGAAGCAGAGGCATCCGCCAGAAATTCTCTTTTTCTAGAAATTGACAGTTGGAGCAACGTTGCTGCGATTGGAGCCAAGATAGCCGCCAAAAGCCCCACAACAAGCATGATTGCATTTCCACCCTCCCTATCGTCATCACGCCTACCTCCAAAAAATGACATCCTGACAAGCATGTCAGAGATCATAGAAATTAGGCCAACTAAAACCACAGCAACTGTCATGAGAAGCATGTCTCGATTCCCAATGTGACTCATTTCGTGAGCAACAACTCCTTCTAGTTCGTTTTTGTTCATAATAGTAAGCAACCCCGTAGTAACCGCAATAACTGCATGGTTTTTGTTTCTTCCAGTTGCAAATGCGTTTGGTGCAGAATCTTCTATGACATAAATTTTTGGCATTGGAAGTCCTGCTGTAATAGCGAGATTTTCTACAATGGTATAAAAATCAAAATATTTTTCTCTTGTCGCTGGATGAGCCTTTGCTAAAGACAATGCAATTTTATCTGAGTACCAGTAGCTCACAATGTTCATGCCTATACTAAAAATTACAAAGAAATACAAAATACTTGGGTTGTTATAAACCCTAGAAAAAATAAAACCTATAAAAATAAGAATTATCAAAAAGATAGACATTAACAACCATGTCTTTCTAATATTTTGTCCCTGGTGTGAATATAGTGTTGCCATATTAATTAATTATTATTGGTATTAAAATACTTTTATCGTTTTCTGGTAGCCCAGAAGCATTATCATTGTGAATCTCTAAATAATATAATCCTGCGCTTAGGTTAGATAAATCTAAAGTTCCTTCAAAGATTACAGGATCAGACGTCATCCATTCAGACTTCGCGGAAGCGTAATTTTTTAATATTGCATTTTTATCAGCATCTAAAATATTTACTAAAATATTTGCTTCAAAAAAATAACCTCCTTTTACAGAACCACTATAAGAAATCTTGCCCTGAACTTTATCGTAAGGTTTTATACTAAAACTCTCCAAGTCTTCTTTTCTACCTAAAACACCTTCTCCTTCTACCACCTTAACCTCTTCGATCAATTTTATAGGGTCATTTTCTTTAGAAGTTTCTTTGAGTTGACCCGAAATCGTTATGACGAAGGCTACTAAAGTCATAATTGACAAAATCAGCATATAAATTTTTGTTTTTTTGTTTTTATTCATAATAAGATTTTTAAAATTCTAAGTAAAATTACCAGCTTCCACCACCACCTCCTCCGTAACCACCACCCGAACTTCCGCTAGATACCCCAGATGATTCTCCGGTTAAATTACGAGGAGATGAAGAAATCGATGAAGTTAAAACGGTACCGAAAGCCGACAACTCTTTCCCAAAAACAATAGTATTAAAACTAGGCCCCCTGTTTTCAAACCATTCAGGGTTTGTCTTGTAAATGTCACTAAACTCTTTGACCCACAATTCTTCTATCCCAAAAACTATTGCATATGGTAAGAGTTTTTCAAAAATTTCCGGCCTCTTCTCTGGTGCATTGTGAAAAGCGAAGCGGTCTTTTTCAGCTATTTGCAAATATTCTTTAAGGCCCAACAAATATTCTTTCATTAAGATACCTTTGTTTGTTTTTGAGGGCATCAGTAATTGAAAAATTAAAACTATACCAATTGTAAATATGAACGAACCAACAAAGACAATATCTCTTCTGGGATCATGTGACTGATTAGCTATGACGATTAATCCAATCGGTTGCACTACCATAACACCCAAAAGGACAATTGTCCCTAGCCAGTTATTTTTTGGGAAATTAAAATAGTATTTTTTCTTTAGCAAAGAATCAATAACTTGTCCTGAAATTTTAGAAATTGATTTATAGAATAAATTATTTAGAGCAGAAAGCATCGTAACCCCCCCAACAGTAGGATTGTCGCCAAACATGGCTTTTATAATTTCTCTGTCAAAATTATCATTCAAGAATCCCGCCTCCACTAAAAGAGTTAGTTCGTAATCTTGTTTATAAGAAAAACCTAAAAGCTTTGTCTCTGTCGGCTTTATTTTAATAAAACCGCGAATAGCTAAGTCTATAATCTGAGCAGAAATACTTTTCGGTTTAATTGATTCATAAAGAATACCACCGGCTTCAACAGGGCTCAAGTCATCTGGGGGCAAATATTCTGGTTTAATTATCCCATTTCCTTTTGGGTCTCGGCCTTTTCTATGCCAACGACAAAACATGAAGCCAAAGACAATTATTGGTAAAAATATTGGCCAAAAAATAGAAAGGAAGTGAAAAAATTTATTATTTTCTTTGTGTTTGTACTCTGCAACAGCTCCTTTGTTTAAAGCGATAGCAATTGTCACGCCCTCTCCTTTTGATAAGGTTTTTTCCACCTGGTATGTTTTATCATCAACTATATTACAAGGTGTCGTACTACCAATCGGACCGAAATAACATTTTCGTTCTTTAGGAAAAACATCTTTGGGCAGCGTAATTAAAACTTCAGAAAATTCAATTGGCACAGTCCATTCGTTTCCCGTCACATTCCAATAAACCTCATCAAATTCATCGTAGTAGTTCACCGCACCAAATACTTTGTATGTAATATTATAAATTTTCTCACCAGAAATTATTACTCCAGAGTCTCCAATTTTAATATTCAAGATATGGTTCTTGTTTGAAGCAGTATATTTTTGAGGACTACCCTCTTTGTCTGTTATAGACAAAATATCAATTTCTATATTCTTCCCTTCTTTGTTTTTTAGAGGAATATCTCGATAAATACCGTGACGGAGAGCATTCTCAAAGTCATAAACAATTTTTTCTTTAACAACCAAAGAAGCATCTGGCATCACACTAATGTCAGAAGAAAAGCTTCTAATAATTTCTGCTTTGGCAATATCTGGGAAAAAAATAAGTGAACCAAAAATTATTGTCGTGATAGAAAAAATTATTTTTCTCATTTTAAATTAAAACTTAACCTCAACTGGTTCCTTCTCTTTACTATCGATTCCTAGTTCAAAATAATCCCTCTTTGTGAATTTAAACATCTTGGCAATAAGATTCCCTGGAAAAGTTTCAACTCTAGTATTAAGTTCCTTAACATTTCCATTATAAAATCTTCGAGCAGCTTGGATCTTGTTTTCAGTATCAGAAAGCTCTCCTTGCAATTGTAAGAAATTCGTATTAGCTTTTAATTCTGGATAACTTTCTGAGATAGCAAACAATGATTTCAAGGTCCCCGCTAATGCATTTTCTGCCTGACCTTTTTCTTCTATTGAACCAGCCTGCATGGCTTTGGATCTAGCTTCGCTAACCTTTTCAAAAGCCTCACTTTCGTGAGTGGCATACCCTTTAACAGTGCTTACTAAATTAGGAATTAGATCATATCGACGTTTTAACTGAACATCAATATCGGCCCAAGCTTCTTCAGCTCGAGTTTTAAAAACAACAAAACTGTTATATTTATAAATTAAAAACAATACTAAACCTGCTAAAATTGCTAATGCTATATACATAAATAATTTTAAAAATTAAAAATATTAAACGACTTGTAAGATTACACCTACTCTTATAATTATACCAAAAAATAACCGTTTTTGCTAGAATTAAAAATCCTTATTATAGAAGATTTAAAACTCAAAAACAAAAAACACCTCTCAAAAGAGAGATGTCTTTTGTTTTTGAGTCATTATTTCTTTTTCTTTGTTTTTCCTTGAAGATTATTAACCATAACCAAAAGCGGACTGGCTAAGAATATTGAAGAATAAGTACCGAAGAACATTCCTGCTACTAAGGTTATGGCAAATAGTTTTGTGCTTGATGGTCCGAAAAATACCAAAGACAGTAACACCAAGATAGTAGTGAGAGATGTAATTATAGATCTTGTGTAAACTTGACTCAAACTATTTCCTACAATTTCTTCAAACGACTTTGCTTGCATGTGTCGAATATTTTCTCTTATTCTATCGAATACCACAATTGTGTCTGAAACAGATAACCCTAACACTGTCAAAATAGCTACCACAAATAATGTATCGGCGTCTCTTCCCATAAAATGACTAGCTAAAGCAAAGAATCCCACTGCGATAATCACATCATGAACCAAGGAAACAATGGCGAGCAAGCCATATTTCCAAGAAGAAACAGGTTTAGAAACTTTCCTAAACGAGAAAGCTATCCAAAATATTATTCCAAAGGCCACTAAAATGAAAGAAACTATTGATTTACGAACAAGTTCTGCCCCCACAGATGGTCCAACAGAAGTAAAGCTTGTCTCGACTGCCTCATCACCTAAAAAAGCTAAAACTTCTTGTTTTTCAGCATCTTTTATATCTCGAGTTTTTAAACTATAACCTTTATCTCCAATAGGCTGTATTAAAAAATCTCCCAAAGATAAATCTTTTAACAAATTTTCTATCTCTGCTTTCTCTGGTCTTGCCCCAGTATATTCAACTTCTAAAAGTGACCCACCTCTAAAATCTATTCCGAAATTTATTCCGAACACAAAGATAGAGACCATCGATAACGCAATAAGTACAGTCGAGATACTTATAAATATTTTTCTATACTTGATTATAAACATATTATTTTGAAACTTCTTGAGAAGAAGCTAGTGATTTAGCATTGGTAAAACCCGACCCAAAAAGAAAATTAGTAAAACCATTTCTCTTCTTGAAGTTTAAACAATAAAGGAAAAGTCTTGTAATGGATATTGCAGAAATCATAGATGCAATGACTCCAATTAAGAAAGTGAGAGCAAACCCTTTAATTAAAGAAGTTCCAAACCAGAATAAGATCAAAGAAGTGATAATACTTGAAATATTTGAATCTCTAACTGAAAGCCAAGCTCTTTTGAATCCGTGCGAGATTGATTCCGCAACTCCATCTCCTTTTGCTAATTCTTCTTTCATTCTTTCGAAAATTAGGACATTCGCATCAACAGCAATTCCAAGCGAAATTATGAATCCAGCCATTCCGGCAGCTGTTAATGTCACGGGTATTAATTTAAATAAAGACAATACGATAACAATATATAAGGACAAGGCTACTACAGCCAATAATCCGGGTAATCTATACCAGAAAATCAAAAAGATTGCGATTGCCAACAATCCAACCAAGGCAGCATTAACACCAGCTGTTGTCGCCTCCCCACCTAGAGATGGTCCGATGGTTTGAGTTGAGATTAGACTTATTGGAACAGGTAAAGCTCCAGAGTTCAATCTTCCTACTAGAAGCTTTGCTTCAGTAGGTGTAAAGTTTCCTGAAATCTGAGCCTTACCTCCAGAAATAGCTTCGTTGACTACTGGAATAGAAATAGGCATTCCGTCCAAGAAAATAGCTACTGTTTTGTTAACATTTTCACCAGTTATTTTTTCAAACAACTTAGATCCTTCTTCGTCAAAAACCAAAGACACAACAGGTTCTCCTGTGGTCTGATTAAATTCTAAAGTTGCTTTATCTAAATACTTACCAGTAAGTTCTGATTTAACATACACATCATCATAAGTTGCATTTTCTGCTCCTTCTTTTGTGCTATCAAATTCAGGATTTTCTGTTCTGAAATCTAAAACTGGTGTTTGTCCAATCGTTTTAATTGCTTCTCCAACATCTGTTACTCCAGGTAAATCAACAATTAATCTCTCTTCCCCGTCTCCTGTAAATCCTGCGTTTTGAACTTGAATAACAGGCTCAGAAACCCCAAAAACATTCACTCTTCTTTCGATAACATCTCTTAAGGAATTCATTGAATCCTTAATGTCAGTTTGAGTTAAATCTGAAACATCTGCTTTGTAAACCAAGTGGGTTCCCCCTGAAAGATCTAGCCCTAATTTAAAATTGTATTTAGCTAGCCCGATTGCTTCTGTCTCTAGAGCTAAGTTCCTATGACTGATTTCTGATTTATAAACAAAAAAACCAAGACCCACCCCTAGGAGCAAGATTAGTAAGGCTGTAATTCGTTTTTTTACCATCTCTTTGAAAACAAGTCTTCGATTTTTGGGAAAACCGGCACTCGTTTGATTTAAAATTTAAATAATATTTTGAAGCTTAATCCGATATCTCCGTGACCGCGGTTATTAGCGAATTAAACCATAATGTCCAAATTCTAGCCCTTTTTAGCTTAAAAATCAAGGATATATTTCAAAGCACAAATTAACCCGCACTACTATTCAGTGCGAGTTAATAATTTTTTACTAAACTAGAATTTTATTTTTTGCCCCTTTCAAAAACATAAAATACCAACACCGTCAGTAATCCTACAAGGAAACCAAAAAGAATATCTATAGGGTAATGTATTCCAGAAGCTACTCTACTTGAACCTATGAGTAGTGAGGCGACAAGAATCCAGTAGCCCATTTTTTTATCCACCAAAAAAGATGATAGTGTTAAAGCCCCAAAGAAAGTTGCATGACCAGACGGGAAAGAGTCTAATCCTCCATGCACTATTAAAGGCTTAACCAATTCCTCAAACGCAATAAACGGCCTTGGAAAAGCTACGGCGCCTTTTATCAAATTTGTGATAATCCATCCGGCAAAAGCTGGAACAAAAACATTGGACAAGAAACTAAATCTATTTATAAAAATAGCGAATGGTTTTCTAAAATTAAATTTTCCAAAATCAGCCCAAAAAGCATATACCAATATCCAAAAGACAACTAGGTATGGTAAATAATCAGCTAAAAAAATAATAAGCTTGTCTGTCGGACAACTCTTGTGAGCTAAACCATATAATGCAAAAAATATTTGATCGTTCATTTTGTTATTTTAAACAATAATTAATTAAATTCCAAGAAATTCATTTCTCAAATCATCACGATGAGCGACTCTTCTGTTCTTACCCATTCCCATCAAAATCCCTAATCCTATAAACTCAGTTAATAAATGCGAACCTCCGTAACTCATAAAAGGCAATGGTATTCCCGTTACTGGCATTATACCAATGTTCATTCCGACGTTTATGATAAAGTGTGTCATCAAATAAATAGCAAAACCCAAGCCAAACAAAATTTCAAAATTAGAAGTTCCTAACATGGAAAGACGTAGGATTCTCCAAATAATAAGACCAAATAATATAAAGAAAATCAAAACACCTACAAAACCCCACTCTTCAGAGAAAGCAGCAAAAATAAAATCTGTCTCATATTCTGGTAAAAATTTTAACCTCGATTGTGTTCCAAAACCAACACCCTTACCTAAAACTTGCCCAGAGCCTACAGCAATAGTTGATTGGTAGACGTTGTAGCCTGTCCCCCTAATATCAGAAAGGGGCTCAACGAAGTTTATAATTCTAGCTTTTTGATATGGCTGAAAGACAAACCCCCAAAGAAAAATAAAGGACACAGTTATCAATCCTAAAATTAAAAGGAGGTGTTTCTTGGAAATTCCAGAAATAATAGCCAAACCAAACCATATAAAGAAAATTGTTATTGCAGATCCAAAATCAGGTTGAAGGAAAATTAGGATAAAAGGAATAAAAGCATAAAGCCCAGAAATAAAAATGTGTTTAATGTTTCCTATCTCTATATGTCTTCTGGAAAAATATTTCGCCAACATTAATATCAAAACTATCTTTGTCGTGTCTGATGGTTGAAAAGAAAAACTACCAAAATCAAACCAGCTTTGTGCTCCTCCTGCTCGATGTCCGAAAAAGAAAAGCATAATTAATAGCCCTATAAAAACAAGATAAGAAGCCACGAGTACATCAGTCCTCTTTAAAAAACGAAAATCAAAAAAAGATAGCAATATCATTAGAGAAAAAGAAATGCCTATCCAAATCAACTGGTGATTGAATAGATAACTTTCTCCAACAAAAGAATTCATAGTTATTAAACCAGCCCCTAGAATTGGCAAAACGAACAGGACTAAAAGCCAGTCTATTCCCGAAGAAAAATTTTTATTCCCAGATGCTTGTAATCTCATAATTTAAAATCCTAAAAAGATACAGAAAATGGATTTATTTGAACTAGTATATCTTGAGTAACAGGAATTCCCCCTAGTGCTTCTGGCCAGGTAAAGACTACATTTGTGCTTGAATTACTCCTTAGCCCGTCCTTGAGGGTTTTAGATGCATTAATCGCGTTGTTATCAATATCATACAAAATAGCTACTACTTCAAACTCGGGAAGGTCATAAACAGAATCGTTATTTATTACAGCCTTCAGAGTTGGAGTATCTTCGTTGTTATCCATAGAGATATTACTCATGCGTAAAGGTAGGGTTGTCAAAACTGGTGATTTTTTAATCCAAGTAATATTAGAAGTAAAATCAAAAGACACAGTCTTTAATTCTGATTCGCCTGAATTAAACCTAGTCTCAAGAACAGCAAAAGGTTGGTTGGGAGGTATAAAAGTCTTACCCTCTTTTCGCCCGATGAATTTATTGTTTACATCGTATGCTCTAAACTCGTATGTCGCCTCATAAGCCGCGGCAGTTTTATTTCTATTTTCTACATAAGCGACCAAATTATAATTATTACCTATCACCTTAAAAGCTCGGCTCCAAATAATTACAGGGGCAACAGTTTCTTCTTTACAAACAACTGCGCATTTTCCACCACAGTCTATTCCTGTTTCTTCTCCATTTTGCTTGCCATCATTACAGGTCGGTTTCTTGAAAATCATTGGGTATATAAAAGCAAAAACAATCAGTGCTATTATTAGCATGAATCCAGAAAAATATTTTAATTGTCTTCGCGCAGCCCATGACATATATAATGGTATTGTAACATATTTATCTAAAAAATTAGAGGCAAATAAAATCGGGGTTTTTGTATTTAGAATAGAAAATCGTATAATTAGCCTCATTGTAATAACCCAAAGCTAATCCTTCTCCTGGATAACAGTAATATCTATAAACATAAGCCCCTTTATTTACTGGATCAATGGGAACCTTGCTGGTTAAACCCGCCGTCACAAGAAAGTCCATAAAAGAAGGATTTGCAACTGGCTCATTACTAAGATCCCAACCTCCAGTATTTGAGTCTGTATAACCATGAGGGTTTCTACTTGCACTATAAGTCACAGGAATTCCTCCGTATTCCATCTGATAGGCTACTAACATTTTATAAATATTTTGCATGTCAGCTTTTCTTACAGTATCTCTAGTTTTTGATCTAACAGAACCAAGAGAAGATAATCCCATAAAAGACAGAACTCCAATAATAAAAATGACCACAAGGAGTTCAATTAGAGTGAATGCTTTATTGTCTTTAAACATCTTTTCCATTTTTTACATTTTAACACAAAAACCTAAATGTATAAACATAAAAAATATCTCTATTTTTAGGAATATTTTTAAGTTAAATACTTTGTGCTGGTGTGAGGTCGGGAAAGGGACCCGACCGCAAGGACGAAGGCTGTCGAATCGAGGCGGGGTCGTGCAAATTTTCAGCAGAAAATTATGCGTGTAAACCTACTTCAGAATTTGTCATGGTTGCCGCCAGTATTTTTATCTTGCAAAAATAAAGCACTGAATTAAAATTCAGTGCTTTATTTTTGTTAAATACTTTGTGCTGGCGGCAACCTACTTTTCCCCCTAAGGAGTATCATCGGCGCAACGGAGCTTAACTTCTGTGTTCGGAATGAGAACAGGTGTGACCACCGCGTTAAACCACCAACACAAAATATTCAACTATCAATTGATGATACCTGAAAACTGAATACTGTTGATTTCATTTTTATAAAAATGAAAGAATGTAATAATAAGTTGTCCCTAGAAAAATATATTTTCTAGGTGTGATTTCCAAATTTCCTAATAGGAATCGAACGATTAGTACACCTCGGCTGAATAGATTACTCTACTTACACCTAGTGCCTATCAACCTAATCATCTCTTAGGTTTCTCAAACGATTCCTCATCTTGAAGCTGGCTTCGTTCTTAGATGCTTTCAGATCTTATCCATTCCCGACATAGCTACCGGGCGGTCCAGTTGGCACTAGAGCCCGTACACCAGAGGTCAGTCCACTCCGGTCCTCTCGTACTAGGAGCAGATCTTCTCAAGAATCAACGCCTGCAGTAGATAGGAGACCAACCTGTCTCACGCATCTATGTTTTACTTCCCTAAAACTTAGCGTTAAAAGTTTTATTGAACCTCTATTACTAGAGGGATCGGACTATATATTCTTCTTTTCAGAAGGTTGGTTTTTAGTCTCTACAAGGATAAACATATCCTCTCGGCATTAACCTTATTTAGGTCTTCACCGATAACCCCAACTTGTCATAATATATTTCTATACTACGCCGCCGTGATATGCAAAACTTGCATACATGGTCTTTGTCTCTTTTTTTAAAAACAGAAAATAATTAAAATTATTTAACCCCAACGGTTCAAACTGTTAAAACCACAATATTAATGTTTATAGACTTTGTGAAAGGGACAAGGAAACCTTGTCCTGAAAAAAAATGATAGAGAATAAATCTCTTCGTCTCCGAGACCGGATTCGAACCAGTGACCTCCTCATTGTTAGTGAAGCGCTCTATAGCCAACTGAGCTACCCGGAGTAAAACAAATGTGCTTTCACAAAATCTACAAACACCTCTTATGACCTTAACGGTTTGAACCCAGCTCGCGTACCTTTTTAATTAGCGAACAGCTAAACCCTTGGCAGCTTCTCCACCACCAGGATAAGGTGAGCCGACATCGAGGTGCCGAACTCCGCCGTCGATATGAACTCTTAGGCGGAACTAGCCTGTTATCC
>CAYPQU010000006.1:0-40808 GCA_964412965.1 uncultured Candidatus Saccharibacteria bacterium
GTTTTGTAAGTTTGGGAATTTTTCCATAGTTTGAGGCATGTGAGTCATGCCGATACTAAATTTTCTTGGCGGAGTCGGCGAGATTCGAACTCGCGAGGGCTTTTACACCCTGCCTCTTTAGCAAAGAGGTACGTTAGACCACTCTGACACGACTCCTTAACTTATAAACTAACATAAATATTGCTATTTCTCAAACATATTTTATTAAATATTTTAAATATGCTAATATAATCAAACAAATAAGGAGGCGTGGATGAGTGGTTTAAATCAACGGTTTACTAAACCGTCGAACCTTAACCGGTTCCGTGAGTTCGAATCTCACCGCCTCCGCTTTGAGTTTCGCGAAAAGCAGAGGCGAGCAAGCAAACTGCTTTGCTTGTGTGTGAGATTCGAAAGACTTTTCCGTACGAGCGAAGCGAGGTGGAAAAGTACCTGCCTATGTAATAGGCGAAAAATGTACTCATGGTCTTATCGCCTTCGCAATGAAATAAAATCAGCAAATCTCTATAATGTTGCCGATTTTTAATATAAAGATTATACTGCTTGACAAAATTGTTAAAATGTGTATACTATATATGAAAACCTTAAAAACAAAAACTATGGCACAACAAAAAAAATTAAGACCCGCGCCTGTTGGCAAGACAGACTTTCAAAGACAACCAACTGAGTCTCAAAAACGAGGAATTATGCTTCGTTATCCGGATGATGATTTAAATTTTTTTCGAGAAATAATTGAAGACAAATTGACTTTGGCTAAAAAAGAGTACAACGAATTAACAGGGGTTAATTACGATGATAACCCGAAAGATTCGGGGGAAAAATCCCAAGATGATGAATCACGAGATTTAAATTCTCGTTTGGCAAAAAGACAAAAGAAATTTATCTTTGATTTGGAAAATGCTCTTGTGCGAATAGAGCAAAAAACTTTCGGAATTTGCAAGGCAACAGGGAAACTTATCCCTAAAGAGAGACTTCTCATGGTTCCCCACGCTACCATGTGCGTGGAAGCCAAGAAAGACCGAGACAAATAATTTATTTATTCGTCTCAACAACAGCTTAACACCCCGACCAAGTCGGGGTGTATTTTATTGTGTATTTTTATTTTTCTTTAGATAACCTTAGTGTTTCTTTTGCAATTTCTTCCATCTCATCAGTCTTCACAATCAATACTTTTGCACGAGAATCCTTTTTACTTATTTCAATCTCTACTCCTTCAGATTTATCGTTTACTTCATTGTCTATTTCTATCCCCAAAAATTCCATATTTTTACATATCCTGTCTCTCATAATAAAAGATCTTTCTCCGACAGTACCCGCCAAGATAAGCAAATCCAATCCTCCTAATATTGCAGACATTTTACCGATCTGTTGTTTAACCCTGTTGGCGTAAACCCTTAGAGCTAAAGCGGAATCCTCGTGTCCTTCTTTTTCATACTGTAAAAGTTCTCTAATGTCTGAACTTCTCCCAGAAAGACCGAGTAGCCCACATTCATTATTAAGATATTTTTCCATCTTCTTTGGACCCTTGCCCAATTTTTCTGACAGGTACAGAACAGCACCAGGATCTATATCTCCCACTCGAGTAGCCATCACAAGTCCTGGAAGTGGAGTAAATCCCATCGAAGTATCTATACTCTTTCCTTCTTTGACTGCTGTTACACTTCCTCCACCCCCCAAATGACAAACCACGATATTCTCAGGCAAGCGTCCAAGAATTTTTTCAGCTTTTGAAACAACGGATTGAACTGAAATTCCATGATAACCAAACATTTTTAAACCAAGCTTTCGGCTATCTTTAATTGGAATAGCGTAAAGCCTGCCGTGGTCTGGAATTGTCGCATGAAAAGCACTATCCGAAACCCCATAGATTGGAAATTTTTCACCAAAAGATTTTCTAATTGTTTTTATTTCTTCAAGCGCTGGACCTAGATGAAGCGGTACTTTTTTTAGGGCAAGCTTAGCGAGTTTCATATACTCCTTATCGACAAGACGATTCGTCAAAAAATAATCCCCTGGGGCAACAATTCTAATGCCCACGCTGTCAATATCAGATTTCTTTTCGATAATTTTATTTTTAACTAGAGATTCAATGATAAAATTAATCGCCTCTATATAATTCTTTTTAGTAATCTCTGTTTTTTCTTTCTTATCATCAAAAAATTCTGTCACAATTGGACTTCCATTTTCCATTTCAAAATGAGCAGTATAGACTCTTTCGTCATCTTTGTAGAAAGCATATTTTTTTGATGCACTACCTGTGTTAACTATCAAATATTTCTTTTGCATAAAATTTTTTTGGTGGTGAAATAGTTTGAAGTAAAAATAATTTAATTTTTGCAGTCGCGTAGGGCCCCTCTGGGGTAAAGCGCAAAAAAATTAAATTATTTTTATGAAAAACTATTCCGTTTTGTTTACGTTTTAAAAAAATTAATAACCCCTAGAGTATATCACTTTTTTTATCTTTGTGCTCATTAATGCTAAATATTTGATATAATAGATAAATGAAATTAGAGCTATCTAAAGCCCAAACAATAATTCTGCTTATGATATTTATCGCTATTGGTGGCATTATTTTATACAACAGAGAAAACCCAAATAATTTCTCTCCTATAGACCATGTACTTAAACGATAAAATTGAAAATCATTTTAGAATAGATATTAACCAGAGAAAAGCACTATCCAAACTAGGGCTTGTCACTATTTCTGATCTTTTGTTTTATTTTCCATTTAGATATACAAGTATTAGTGAATTTCGACATATCAGCACTCTAGAAGACGGAGAGCTCGTTACAGTCATAGGCAAAGTTTCAAATCTAAAAATTAAGAAGGGTTTCAAAAGCAAAATTCCCATGGGCCAAGCAACTATTTCTGATATTACTGGAAATATTAATGTTGTTTGGTTCCATCAACCATATCTAGCAAAAATGTTAAAAGAAGGTTCAACTGTTAAGGTTACCGGAAAAGTCTCAGCTTCTAAAACTTATGGATTAACCTTAACAAATCCCGAGATTAGCAAAGAAGATGTTTTGCCTATTGATGTTTCAGATTCTCTTTTTGGGCAAAAAGAAGGGATTTCTAAATTTGGTTTTCCTGTTTATGGAGAAACTAGAGGAATTACTTCTAAATGGATATACCATGCCATTAATAAAATTCTCAAACAAGATTTTATTAAAAGCATACAGGATTATTTGCCAAAAGAAATATTAGATAAATACAAACTCCCCTCTCTACACACTGCCCTAATCTGGATTCACACCCCTCTCAAAAAAGAACACGCTGAAATAGCTCGAAAAAGATTTGCCTTCGAAGAAGTTTTCTTTATTCAGCTTTCTCGATTGCAAGAAAGAAAAAGATACGAGAAATTATATTCTTACAAGTTAAAAATTAATAATGACGATATTAAAGATTTCACTTCAAGATTTCCTTTTTCTCCGACCGATGCTCAGAAAAACACAATCAAAACAATTTTAAATGATTTAAAAAATGACAAACCCATGTCTCGACTTATTGAAGGAGATGTCGGTAGTGGTAAAACTTTCGTAGCTGCAACTATCGCTTATGCTGTTATCAAAAACCATCCAGTCGGTCTAGATTTTGGGAATGTCCAAGTAGCATACATGGCACCAACGGAAGTCTTGGCAACTCAATTATTTGAAAACTTTGTAAGCTATTTTGACCATACCGGAATTTCTATAGGGTTAATGACTTCGTCTGGCTGTCGAAAATTCCCTAGTAAAAGTGCAGGTTGGGAAAACGGCAAACAAATCAAAACTTGGACTACTATTTCGAGAAATCAATTATTAAAATGGGTAAAAAACGGGGAGATTCCTATTGTTATTGGAACTCATTCTCTAATTTCTAAATCAGTCGATTTTGAAGATTTAGGCCTAGTAATCATTGATGAACAACATCGTTTTGGAACAAATCAAAGAATGAAATTAGCCAAAAAAGAAGGACACTCTCCTCATTACCTATCAATGACTGCGACACCTATCCCCCGCACACTAGCTCTCACTATTTATGGGGATCTGGATTTATCTATCATAGATGAAATGCCGGCAGGAAGAAAAAAAGTTATCACTGAAATTGTTTCAGAAAATAAAAGGGGATTAGCCTACGATAAAATCCGCGAAGAATTACAAGCCGGGCGACAGCTTTATGTAATTTGTCCAAAGATAGATGAACAAGACATTGAAGAAAAAATTAAACTGGATGTAAAATCTGTGACAAGCGAAGCAAAAAGGCTAAAGAAAGATGTTTTTCCTGAATATGAAATTGCTATCATGCATAGCAAAATGAGCAAACAAAAAAAAGAGCAAGTTATGAAAGATTTTGAAGAACACAAAATCGATATTCTTGTTTCCACTTCTGTGATAGAGGTTGGGGTCAATGTTCCCAATGCAACTGTTATTATTATCGAGGGAGCAGAAAGATTTGGACTAGCTCAACTTCACCAACTAAGAGGTCGGGTTATTCGCTCGACACATCAATCCTATTGTTATTTATTTGCCAACGCTAAAGCCGATAAAACAATTGATAGACTAAAAGCTCTTACTAAAGCGGCAAATGGTTTTGAATTAGCTGAACTTGATTTGCAACTACGAGGATCTGGCCTTTTGTCTGGGGACAAACAATGGGGAGTAAGCGACCTAGCGATGGAGGCTATGAAAAATATAAAAATGGTAGAAGCTGCCCGAAATGAAGCTAGAGAAATCATAGAAGATGATGTTGATTTAAAAAACCATCAAGAACTTTCAAATATTCTAAAAAGCAAAAACCTAAACTTGCATTTTGAATAAAACAATTAAAAAATAATCATAGAATATAATATTAAGAGGAAATCAGAGGACCATGAATACAATGGGTTGCCGCAGTTGAATTTGTCACTTTTGGAAAAATTGATTTTGATTCTTCTTCCAGAGAAAAAGATAGCACATATTGATAATCTGTTCTTCTTAATCCGTCACAATACAAGCCGGATTGAGTTGGATACGAAGTTAAATTACCCAATCCTATATATTCATAACAATAATTTGTAGAGCTAGAAATATTAAGTGGATCTGAAGGGATTTCTTTTATATATCCAGATGATTTTAATACAGCTAAAGAATTTTTACCCGCAGGACTTGCGGTGATTAAATTTGTATTACACCTATAATTCAAGCCTGTATATTCCGGATAATACCCGTTATCTGCAAAATACATCTCTAGTGCATTTTGAATTTGTCTTACATCAGAAATTCTTTTTGTGTCTCTTGCTTTTGATCTAGCTTGATTAATAGAAGATATCACCACAGAAGATAAAATTCCAATTATTGCCACCACTACTAATAATTCAATTAGAGTAAAACCTCTTCTCATATATATAAGAATAACAATTATTTGAGATTTAATCAAACCACCAGCCCTCAGCCAATTTTTTATTATCACTTCCTCACACCTGTAGAATATGATAAGATTATAAATATGAGAAAAATAACATCAACAAAAGATTCTCTTGTGGATTATCTCGTTGCAATGTTGTCTAGTGGAAAAAACATTAAAAGATATCATGAAATCATTAGAAAACGAGAGGTGTCTAGATACAAAAAAGAGAGTATTAGCGTAGCTCTTTCTAGGCTAAATAAAAAAGGATACCTTAAAAAGTCAAAGGGTGGCTGGTCTTTAACCCCTAGTGGTAAAGTTTATTATAACAAAACCATGTTGCTCTCTTACATAGAATCTCCTTTTAACAAGAACTCGGAAATAAAAACAATAGTTTCTTTTGATATACCCGGACCACAAAGACACATGAGGGATTGGCTAAGGAACCAACTTAAAATTTTTGGATACAAAATGATTCAACAGAGTCTTTGGGTTGGACCTGGTCCATTACCAAAAGAATTTTTAAAAAGATTAAAAGAATTAAAAATTCATGAAAATATTAAGGTGTTTACTCTAAACAGAGAGTATAAACATTAAATTACACCCTGGAAAAATATTGTTAAAATTTTTTAAAATACTAGTATTATCTTCTTATCGTTTTTACACACCTGTGTTGAAATGATAAGTGGGTAATATAAAGTTTAAATAAATTATCCGTCCTCTAGGACCGTGAATACACTTTTCGAACCTTACAGGTTCTGTACACTCTTCGTATAATTTTAAATCTTGATTTAAAATTATATACTCAGGGTCTTCGAATCCTAAACGCAAGCAAATAAATTTGCTTGCTAGGACGAACTTAAAAAACTTACTAGCGTAAGTTTTTTCTTGTCCGTCCTCTAGGATTCGAACCTAGGACCCCAGAGGTATAAGCTCTGTGCTCTAACCAACTGAGCTAAGGACGGGTGTGGTTATAGTAAACAAACTAGCTATTAACTTACTGAAACTTTTAGACTAACCAAAACAGCTAAGGACGGGTGTGGTTATAGTAAACAAACTAGCTATTAACTTACTGAAACTTTTAGACTAACCAAAACAGCTAAGGACAGGATCTGGCTATTGTAGACAATAAACATGTCTACAGAAATATATTACATAAAAAATAGTTTCTTTGCAAACAGCCCCCGAAGCATTGCTTTAGGGGCTGTTTGGTCTTTAAGGTTAATTATCTTTTTTCTTTGGGATTATTCCGTTTGCAATAATAAGATTGTTGTATTCTTCTTGTTCCAAAGTCTCTACCTCTATGAGTTTATTTGCTATTGCCTCTAATGCACTTCTCTTTTCTAAAATAATATTCTTGGCTCTCTCTAGCGCTTCGTTCATTATCTTTGAGACCTCAGAATCAATAGTAGCGCCAACCTTCTCTGAATATTCTTTATCTCCAACACTCACCCCATAAAGAGCTTTCCCTCCATCACTTTCAAGCGCAACAGGTCCAATATCATCACTCATTCCCCACCTCGTAACCATGGCTCGAGCAAGATTCGTTGAGACCTGCAAATCGTTTGACGGACCTGTTGTAATGTCTCCAAAAACCTCTTTTTCCGCAACATAACCACCCAGAGACATGGCAATGTCATCGAGAAATTCTTTTTTGCTTTGCAGTTTCTTTTCTTCTAATGGAATATTTAAAGTATAACCACCTGCATGCCCCCTAGAAACAATAGAAACTTTGTGAACAGGATTGGCTTCTGGTAAACAAGACGCCACAAGAGCATGCCCAGCTTCATGATAAGCAACTATTTCTTTTTCTTTTCCTGTTAATAAGTGACTTTTTCTCTCTGGGCCCATCATTACTTTTTCTATTGAACGAATGAGGTCATATTGAGAAACCTTTTTTCGATCTTCTCTTGCTGCTAGAATTGCACCTTCGTTCATAATAGAATAAAGATCTGCTCCAGAAAATCCTGGAGTTCTTGAAGCAATAACTTTAAGATCTACATCTTCTGCAAAAGGTTTTTTTCTAGCGTGAATATTTAAAATTTCTTCTCTGTCTTCTCTGTCTGGCAAATCAAGCAAAACCCTTCTATCAAAACGCCCTGGTCGAAGAAGAGCTGGATCTAGAACATCAGAACGATTGGTAGCAGCTATTACGATTACTTTTTCATTTGGCTCAAAACCATCCATCTCAACAAGAATCTGGTTTAAGGTTTGTTCTCTTTCGTCGTTTCCTCCTCCAACACCAGTTCCCCTCACTCGTCCAACTGCATCTATTTCATCAATAAAAATTATTGAAGGTGCAGCTCTCTTCGCCATTTTAAATAAATCTCTTACTCTTGAGGCTCCAACACCAACAAACATTTCAACAAATTCTGATCCAGAAAGATGGAAGAACGGAACTCCCGCTTCTCCGGCTACAGCCCTTGCCAACAACGTCTTACCTGTCCCAGGGGCTCCTGTAAGTATTACGCCTTTAGGAATACGAGCGCCTATGTCCAAAAACTTCTTAGGGTTTCTTAAGAAGTCTACTATTTCTTTTAATTCTTCTTTCGCCTCTTTTACTCCTGCTACATCTTTAAACGTAACTTTATTGTTTTTATCATTTGGATCAGTGATGCGGGCCTTTGATTGCCCAAAAGTGAAAGCTTGCATTCCTTGTCCTTTGGCTTGTCTTGTCAAAGTCCAAATAAAAAATCCTATCAAAAGTACAGGTAGGGCAAATGGTAAAATAGCCAAAAGGACATAACCGAAGCTAGATTGATTTTTAATTTCTATTGGAGTTGCAGATATCGCCTCTCCTGTAAGTCCGTAATTAGACAATGTTTCAGAAAGAGCACTTTCTGCCTCCTTTTTTGCCTTACCTTTTGTACCATCTTTAAAATTAATATTAATATTTTCTCCAGCAATAACTATTTTTTCCACAGAACCCTCGTTAATGCTTTTAGCCACATCTGAAATGGTTAAACTTTTAGTTTCTTCTTTTTTACCTGAAATCAAAGTGTACACCAAAGTAATACTGAAGAAAATCAAAATAGCCACAGTGACCTGATTCATTAGACCTGAAGCTTTTGGTTTTAATTGTTTTTTGTTGTTTTTATCCATAATTCAATGAATTATACATCAAAAAAACAAAATATTGAAATTAAAAAAGACAGAGGGTCAATATTAAAATGCTTTTAAAAATAAGTCTGTGTGGTATTATATTCTTATGTCTACCTTTATAGACAACCGAAAAGCTCATTTTAATTACACCATCGAAGAAACATTCGAGGCTGGTATAGAGTTACAGGGCCACGAGGTGAAGTCTATAAAAAAAGGACAAGGAAATATCAATTCTTCTTTTTGCATCGTCAGAGGAGGAGAAGCATTTATTATAGGGTTACATATTCCGCCATATCAACCAAATAACACAGACCCGACATACGACCCAGATAGAACAAGAAAACTTTTATTATCAAAAAAAGAAATTAAAAAACTCGCCGACAAAGATGAAATAAAAGGTTTGACACTAGTTCCTCTTTCAATGTATAGTAAAGGGCGTCACATCAAAGTCTCTGTGGCTGTAGCAAAAGGTAAAAAAGTTTTTGACAAAAGAGAAACAATCAAAAACCGAGATTTGGATAGAGAAATAGCTAGAGAATATAAAAAGTAGTTCGTTGAAAAAATAACAAAAATAGTTTGTTTTTTATGGGGATGATTGGCTTCGACAAGTGAAATCATCTTATCTATGCATGTAAAGTACCCAGGAATCTTTTAAAACTTCTTGGAAAAGACTAAGTGCAAACAAAGTCGCATCGGTAAAATCTCCTTATGCTTCAGCATTCGGTAATTTTGCTTTCGCTTTCGCCTAAACGGCCAGAGCGATGTCTGCTCTTTTGACACCCGATATAAAGAGTGGGCATCATTCATCGGGTTAAGGTTTTGCAGGTGCTTGTCGTAAAACCTGACAAGTTAAAGCTCGATATTTATCTTTTTTGTGTGTTCTCTAGGATAAATATTTAAAACCAATGAACACAATAAACATGTAGAGTTATTTAGGAATTTCATTTGCACGCGGGTTCGATTCCCGCCATCTCCACACGTAGAAAAAAGAGTCCGTCGCAAGACGGCCTTTTTTCTAGTGTGGAGATGAGCGAGCAAACTGCTTTGCTCGCGCGCGGGAATCGAAAGGCTTTTCCGTACGAGTGAAGCGAGGTGGAAAAGCACCCGCGCCCGTAGGGCGAGATTCCCCGCCTGCGATAGTGACGGGAATCGAAAGCCGGACTCCGACGCAGGTCGGAGGAGGCGGGGTCGCGCAAATTTTCAGCAGAAAATTATGCGTGACCGAAAGCGGTACTCCGCGGTTCCCTCCTTGTTTAGCATGCGGGAATCGAAAGGCTTTTCCGTGCGAGCGAAGCGAGATGGAAAAGCACCCGCGCCCGTAGGGCGAGATTCCACGCCTACGATGATAGCGGCAATCGAAAGATTATACCCCCCTTGACTTTTTATTAAGAGTATGATATGATTTGTTTCAAAGGTAATATTGCCTTGAAACTTTCAAAAAAGAGAAAAATGAAAGAATTATCAAAAGAGAGAATGGGAGAAATAGCTCTCTCTATTCTTAAAGAAAAAACCAAAGGAGAGAGAATCCCCGAATTAAATGCCCTAAAAAGGACATTGGGGAACTCTTCAAAAGAGTTAGGTATCCCAATGGATGAACTTCTTTCATTCTGGATAAAAATTTATTCAGAATTGTTTTCAACGCTTATAGCAGAAGCAGAAGAGGTTACTTTTGAAAAAGAAGAGGCCAAACAACCCTCCAAGATACGATCTCTTGCTGAAAAAATCCCAGGTTTTATTGGTTTAAAAAAGTAATTTCTTAAAAAGGGATAGGTGTGAGCTGTATCTCCCTAAAAGGGTAATTTGCTGTCATTATTACAGCAAGAATAAGAACCTAGCCTCCCCTAGCAAAATTAAAGAGCGACCGCTTGGTCGCTCTTTTTTATTTTACCAATTTTTCTAATCTTTTAATGTCTTCCTCAATTGCCTTCAATCCATTTTCAAAAAACTTAGGATCTCGAATGTTTATTCCAATATCAGCAAAAATATCTTCAGGGCTTTTACTTCCCCCCGCCTTCAAAAACTGTTCTATTTTATCTTTGAAATTTTCATCTTTCTTATATTTAAAATAAAGAGCATCGCTAATTATGTGTCCAAAGGCATAAGAGTAAACATAGAAAAATCGACGAAGATGAGACCAATTGGCAAAAAAGTAACCATCTTCTTCGGTTAAATCTACAACGGGCCCAAGATAACTCTTCATGTGCTTATTCATAATTTTGGCTATTTTTTCTTTAGAACAGTAACCTTCCTTTCTTATTATCTCATGTAATTCTTTTTCAAAATTAAAACAAGCGATTTGGCGAAAAACAGTTGCGATTGCGTCATTGATTTTGTTGTGCAAAGCAATAATTTTTTCTTTTTCTGAAAGTTTTTCGAATATTTCTTCAAAAACAAAATTTTCAAACAACGTACTAGCTGTCTCAGCTACCGACATTGTATAATCTGCATAAATGCCTGCTTGTGAATGCGACATCTCTGTGTGAATAGCATGACCCATTTCATGCCCTAGGGTTAAAACAGAATTATAATTATTTGTATGATTTAATAACACAAAGGTTGGCAAGCCGTATACTCCCCAACAATAAGCCCCACCTTTTTTATTCTTTTTTGGATAAACATCTATCTGCCCGTTTTTCAAATATTTATCAAATATATTAAAATATTTTTCATCAACATTTTTAAAGGCCTTGGAAATAATCTGCACCGTATCTTCAAAAGTAAAACTTTTATTAATAGACCCAACAGATGCCGCCCTGTCTGCATAAGTTAATTTGTTTTCTTTTATCAGCTTCGCCTTTAGTTTATAAAAACGATGTGAGATTTTAAAATTATCAGTAACAACTTTTATTAAATTTTCAATAACTTTTTCCTCGTTCTCGTAATTTTTAATTGTTGCTTGATATGGATTGTCATATCCCCTTAATTCATCAGATATTTTCTTTGTTGTGAAAATAGCATTTATTTCAGCTTCACTAAACGGAGATAATTCCTTTAGTTTTTTATTTATTAAGTCATATATGTCTCTTCTGTCTTTGGTTTTTAAATTAGACATTATTCCCAAGGCCTCTGCTATTGGAAAAACCTTACCTTTAAACCTTATTTCAGCCTCACTTAAAACTTTAGAAAAACCATCCGCCCACATAAAATTAGCTGGAATATTATAAAGATTTATTATTCTTTCTTCTTCTTCGGATAAATTATATCTAGCATCTTCAAAAATCTTTTTTAGATAATAATGATACTTTTTTAATTTTGAATCCTTCAAAAAAGCTTGTTGTTTGTTCTTTTCTATTTTACCCAAACTTAATCCAAAAAATATAATTCGATTATTTAATTTGTTTAATTTTTCTTGATATTCATTGGCTTTGGCATTTAATAATTCATTTGACGAATCAACATCTCTTCTTAAGTTAAAATAAAAATAAGGTTTAACATATTCTGCCATTGATGTTAACTTTTCATAGTACTGACAAGCCTTAAGTAAACTATTGGAATCTTCTAAATACTTGTGTTCTTTACGATATTTTTTTTCAAAAGCTAAAACCGCTCTTTCAAAAACGAGAAAATCTTTTTCTATTTGTGGGTCGTTATCACTGTTGTAAAAAAGCTTGAAATTCCACTCTGTTTTGATCTTGTTTTTCATAAATATAATAATATCACATTTTTATCTTTAAGTTTGACTTAGTTCTCTTAAGCAGATAATATACTGTTAAACCCTTAATTCTTAGTTTTATGAAAATAAACCTTGACGAAATTAACAATTTCAGTGGCAATTATGAGGAAATAAATCTCACCGACCCCATAGAACTACCTCTTTGCAAAATAATAATATTAGGCAAAATGGACAAAGTCGAAAAAATCTCTTATTCCTTATATGCAAAAAAATTACTGGAATCAGAGAAAATGTATTATGAAATTTTTGGAAATAAAATACTTTCAAAAAAACCAGAGGGTGCTAAGGCGATAGCTATGCAAAAAATTCAAGCCCTTGCCGAAGACTCAGAGAACTGGTATTTATTTCTAATCCAATACACACGAGTTCGATTCTCCGTAATGCCTGAAAACGGAATTATTTTTTTGCCCGGATTCTTTATCGCCTGCGTAGAAACCATAATAGAAGAATTCGAATCAGAATCTGATTATTACACAGAGAAAAAAGAAGTTTTTATTGTTTAAAGCGCATGTTTAAAAACGTGCGCTTTTAATTTGACAATACACCAACCTAAGAATAATATATAAGCAAAACCAAAACATTTGCGATGAAAATCATTAATAACGATGCTTCCGAGAATAAAGTATTGGGAGTATTTAAAAAGGTGGGTTTTGTATACCCCGGGAGACAAAGCTATTGCCCAGAAGTTAATTTCTGTGTCAAAGATCAGAAGTTGACCATCGTCGGGAAAATTGAACTTTCCTTGACTCCAAGAAAAGTAATTCTCAACTTTTCTAAAAAGAAAAGGTACTCCAAGGTGTATGGACTCGACGAGAGTTCTGATATTGAAATTTTTGAGGATATGGGCATATTTGGATATCAGTACGAAATCCACATACCCAAAGAGAACATCACCCTCATTAAATGAGGCTTCCATAAAAAAAATTGCCCGCAAAAAATGCGGGCAATTCTTTTTTAAATGTTATTACATTTGTGGTTCTACTGATGTTTCAGCCATAGGAGCTGACTCAACTGTCGCTTCTTTTTTACAACACTTTCCACTAGCAAAAATACTATATACGGCTGACAAACCAACTAGGATATAAACTATTCTAGAAATAAGAGTCCCTTGTCCTCCAAAGATAATTCCTATATCCCAATTAAATAGTCCTACCAAAAGCCAGTTCAAGCCTCCGATTACCAAAAGCACCCAAGAAACTGTTTTTAATGCTTTCATTTTTATGATTATAATTTTAGTCTTCTAATAAAATCGACACCTTTACTTCTTTATATATTATATCAAATATATAAATATATTCACAACAAAAGACCGGTTGACGAGTTGCTAAATTATCTTAAATATGCTAGTATTCAGCTTAGGTAGGTAATCTATTTATTTCTATCGGAATTAAAAATTGAGAGAACGAATCAACAATCAAATACGAGCAAATGAGGTCAGAGTGATCTCAAGCGAAGGAGTTAATCTTGGTGTTTTGACTATAAAAGACGCTTTAGATAAAGCCGCTTCAGAAGGTTTAGATTTGATTGAAATTTCTCCCAACACTAATCCCCCAATAGCAAAAATAGCAGATTACGGTAAGTACAAATACGAACAAAAAAAGAAACAACAGAAATCCAAGACTGGAGCTAAAACAACTGAAACAAAGTCAATTCAAATAAAGATAGGAACAGGTGATAACGATTTATCACTAAAAGCCCGAAAAGCTTCAGAGTGGCTTAAGGAAGGTCATCGCATAAAAGTAGAACTATTTGTTTCCGGTCGTTCTAAATTCATGCAAGAATCATTCTTAAAGGAAAGACTAGATAGAGTGCTTCACCTAATTACCGAGAACTTTAAAATAGCAGAGGATTACAAAAGGGGTCCTAAAGGTCCAACAATTACAATAGAAAGAGATAATAAATAAATTTTATGTCGATCAAAACAAACAAATCATTAACCAAGAGACTTAAGGTCACAAAGAAGGGCAAGGTTTTATCAAGAGCTCCTGGTTTTAACCATTTTAATGCTAAGCAATCAAGAAAGAAACAATTAAACGGTCGCAAGCCAATAGAGAAAAAGTTTTCAAATAAAATTAAGAGAACTTATTTACCAAACGCTTAATAATAATTTTAAAATATCATGACAAGAGTTAAAGTAGGAGTAATAAAAAACAAGCGAAGAAAGAATATCTTATCTCAAGCAAAAGGTTTCCGTTTTGGTCGCAGTAAAAAAGTTATTCAGGCCAAAGATGCCTTATTGCACGCAGGAAACTATGCATTTGCTCACAGAAAAGACAAAAAAGCAGACGCAAGAAGATTGTGGACAACAAGGATAAATGCTGCACTAAGACCTCTTAACCTTTCTTACAGTAAATTCATAGATGGTCTTAAGAAAAAAGAAATTATTATCGACCGAAAAATACTTTCTGATCTAGCAAAAAACAACCCTGAAACTTTCGAAAGAATTGTAAAAAGTATCTAATTTAGTTAAATAATAAAAACCCCGATTAAAATCGGGGTTTTTATTATTTAACTAACATTCTAGATATACAGTCTCCCCCGCTACAGGCGCCCTGGCTTTAACACCAAGAGTGTCATTAATTCTTTGCGCCAAGAACATAGCTGATTTAGGCTCTCCCATAACTGCATATACCTTTTCTAGAGAATCTTTACTATTCTCCACAAAAGATAATAATCGGTCTGAATCTTTATGCCCAGAATATCCTTCAATGAAGACGATGTTTGCTCGAACCTTTACTTCCGTGCCCATAATTTTAATTTTCTTAGCTCCGTCCTGGATAGTTCTACCAAGTGTTCCCATTGTCTGATAACCGGTAAGAAGAAGGGTATTTTTTCTATCAGGTAAATAATTTTTTTCATGATGCAAGATTCTACCTCCATTAGACATACCACTACCAGCAATAATTATTTTAGGTGGTGGAACATCTAAAATACCTTTTGATTCCTCGGTTTCTGGAGTTTTCCTTAGTCCGGGAAAATCAAATAATTCATCACCAGATGCAATCAATTTTTTGGCAGTCTCATTAAAATAGTCTCCGTATTTAAGGTAAATATTTGTAAGTCTAATGGACAAAGGAGAATCCAAATAAATTGGCATTTGTGGAACTATTTTATTTTCCACCAGAGAGTTTATTTCATACAATAATTCTTGAGTTCGTTCCAAAGAGAATGTTGGCACAATCAAGGTCCCACCCCTTTTATAATTGTCCTTTATTATTTTTTCTAATTTGTGTTTTCTTTCGGTTCTCTCTTCGTGATTACGATCTCCATAAACAGATTCCATTATCAAATAATTCGCATCTTTTATAATTTCAGTATCCGGTAAAAGCGGAGAAGGAGAATTTCCGAGGTCCCCCGTAAAAACAATTTTTTTATCGTTATAAATAACTTCCAGCATCCCCGAGCCCAAGATGTGTCCCGCGTCTCGAAAAATAAATTTGAAACCGTGATCCACATTAATATCTTGACCGTACTTAACTGTTTCCCACAAATCAAAAATCCTGTCTATGTTTTTACGAGTATAAATTTCTTCTATAATAGGCTCGTCATCTCTCAACAATAATTGAGCAGTATCCGATAGCATCTCTCTAGTAATAAACTTTGTTGGCTCTACAGAAATAATTTTACCCTTAAATCCTTCGTGGATAAGCTTTGGAATACGCCCAATATGATCAACATGACTATGGGTAATAAAGAGGATGTCTATTTCACTTGCTTCGTAAGGAAATTTTGTCCAATTAAGTTCATCGATAAATTTTTCACCTTGTATTAATCCACAATCTATCAAGAATTTTTTACCATTTCCTTCTAAAAGAAAATTAGCCCCAGTCACAGTCCCTGCTCCAGAGCAAAAAGTTAGTTTTAAGTTCTTATCTTTTTCCATTTATATATTATACACAATCATCTTAAAAAATAAAAATAAAAAATCCCCCACAAGATAATATTTAGTAAAATCTCGTGGGGAATTTCTTATTAGGACTATCAAATAGTGTATTACCCTAGCTCTTACGCTAGGTGGGAATAGGAGTAATACGAATTTGTTAACATTATACGTCACAGCATCGTCTCACCACCGAACATCCCATGAAAAATTGTTCTAGGTAATACACCTTGAATAATCCTATTTAGAGTATACCTGAAGCTCAATTATCTGCAATACTATTTTATCAAAACATCACGTTTTTGATAAAAATTCAAATAAATCTTCTGGTAAATGTTATATTTAAAGACTTTTTATTGACTAATGTTTTTCCTTTGAGTAAACTTTTCGTAAACCGTCTCGTAAGAATATATTTCAGGTTCAGAAAACCAATAATCAATCTCTTTTTCAGCATCTTCTTGGCTCCCTGAGGCGTGTATAATATTACAAATTCCAACTTTTTCATTATCAGCATAGTCGAAACTTATGTGAGCATAATCTCCTCTAATCGTTCCAGGCAGAGACGCTTTTGGCTCTGTAGTTCCAACCATTTTTCTAACCATAGCAACTGCTTCAATCCCCTCTATAACGAAAGCAATCACGGGCCCTTCGCACATCATTCTAACTGTCATATCAAAAGCCTCTTGGCCTCTTCTTGTTATCATTTTACCTATTTCCTCATAGTGATGATAATAATGGTTCTGGCTAGGTTGTAACATTTTTGCACCGACAATTTTAAACCCTGCTCTTTCAAATCGAGTTAAAATTTCTCCAACTATTCCTCTTTGAACAGAATCAGGCTTAAAAACAATCAGTGTTCTTTCTATTTTTGACATATAAAAAATATATTAATAATAAACTATATAATAAATAAAAAATAGCACAAAAAATACAAAAAACCTAGTTTTTGTATTTTTCCATTATCTCATCTTCAACCTCTTCTCTTGGTCTTCCGTATTTTAGATAAGATAATTCTTTAATATTATCAACAATATCGGGATTTCCTTTTTCTAAAAGAGTATAGTGTGACCTCATGCTAAATGGTCTTACTGGTATTCCTCCAATAAGCATGCTTACATACGAGCAAAAATTATCAAGTTTCATTATATCAGAGGCTGTAAAATGGGGGTTAAGTCTAGGTTCCAATATTTTTGCATCTTCTTGGCTTATTCTATAAACAATCACAGAACCGACGTTACCAAATACAGCGTTTTTTATTGAATCTTCTAATTGTGCTACATATTGATGGGCCATCGTCATAGACAGATGATATTTTCTGGCCTCAGACAAAATCGATGCAATAGAATCAGTTGTCACATTTTGGAATTCGTCTATATAAAGATAGAAATCATTCATTTTTTGTCCATACATATCAACGCGAGACATTGCGGCCATTTGAATCTTACCTACCAAAAGCAAACCTATTAAGTTAGCGTTTATTTCCCCCAAACGACCCTTAGCTAAATTAATTAGCAAGATTTTTTTATTATCCATTATCTCCCTAAAATTAAAAACGGATTTTTCTTGCAAGACAACTGGGCGCATGATGTCGTTAGATATAAAATTATCAAATTTTGAAGTGATGTAAGGTATAAAATTAGCTATAGATTGATCTCCTGTAGTTCTCTCAGCATTAGCCCAAAATTCTCGAACAATTGGATTTCGACATTTTGCCAATAATGAATCCCGATACTCCTTGCTACTTAAAACTCTTGTAATATCAAGTAGGGTTGCATGGTTTTCTGGATCATCCATTGCCAAAAAAGCACTATTCTTAAAATATTGTTCAAACATGGGTCCTCCGGTTGTTTTCATGTCAAAAAGTTTATTGAAAATACTCATCAGTTCGTTGACCACAAAAGTTTTTTGTTCGGGATATCTTGGATCATACTCAAGCATATTAAGTCCCATAGGTCTAGCTGTGTATGACGGATCAAAATAAATAACATCATCTATTCTCTCTTTAGGTATGTGGCTCAAAATGTCTTGGACATCGCTTCCGTGTGGGTCAATAAAACAACACCCATTACCATTTTTGATATCTTGGATTATCATATTTTTTAAAATAGTAGTCTTACCTGTTCCAGTCTGACCGATAACATAAAGATGTCTTAGCCTATCTTCTGGAGTCATGAATATTTTTGTATCTTTCCCCCTATAAGTGTTTATGCCGAGTAACAATCCTTCTTCTCCCATTTCAAGGGGAGCGGGGCCATCACCTGCTTTTGATTGCTTCAATTGAGGAGATTTAATTCCATAAGGGAAATGAAATATCGTTGAAAGCTCTTTCAGATTTAAGGGTATCGAATCACTCTCTGAATAACTTCGATAAGAATACAACCTAATAAGATTTGCTAAATCAGAACCCTTTGCTCTTTCAAATTTAAAACCATTTTTATTCGCTTCGCTAAATTGGTTAAATGAAGATTCAATCTCGTTCATTAGTTGGTTTGACCTATCTTTGCTTTCAGTAGAAACTACAACTCTAATGTTTACACCCATTATCGTTCCTCTGGTTTTTTCTTCTATGGATTCTATCGCTTTTTCATCTATTTTCTTATCATCTTTTTTGTCTTTTTCCTCTTCTGTATTAGAGAAAAATCCCTTTATAAAAGAACCGACTTCTTTTTTAAATGCATGACCAAAAGAAGCAGTTGCATCTTTTACTGATACACCTTTTTTAACCTCTTCTTTTATATTATTAAATCTCTTGATTGTGGAGTCGTCTTTTGGACAAATCAAGTACTGTATTGACGCACCTTCTCCGGTTTTTTTTAATTTTGAAAAAATATTCAAGATTATATTTAGTGGATCATACTCTAAAGTTTCATAAGTTTTTATAGGAAAAATTTCATGCTTTAAAAGTTTGGCTTTAGATGCTTCCACCTGACCATTTTCTGTAAAAACATTATAATCATCTGGCACTTCAGCAATTTTCGCATCAAGATGAACACCGAGAAGCTGTTTTTCGAACAAATCAGCTTTTTTTGAAGGAACTGCAACATAGATAACAAAATTCTCAGAATTTTCAGGCTGAGCAATTTCTATTGCTAAATGTCTTTCGTCTTTATTGTCTCTGTCGTCTCCAACTGATTGCATTCCAGCATAAAATTGCTCCATGGATCCCAATAATTCTTTTAATGATTTTTTGTTTTCTTCTTTATCTGATGAATCTGGTAAAGAAACTTCAAATAATTTCATATCTAGGGTCTTGTGCAAAGGAGTGCCTTCTTTTAATCCTGGAATATTACTGGTAGTAGATAAATATTGGACTAAGAAACGATGAAAATCATCGTCTAAATGTGGGTTGTTTAATTTCATTACCAAAGCTAAGGTGTTAGAAATTCCTTTCTCTGCCAAAACACCAAAAAGTTCTTCTATTTTTTTGTCGTGTTCTTCTGGTGCCAGCCTGAGAACCACTTTTTCTAATTCTGGTTCTTTCATAATAACCTTTTTTTCTAGTACTTCTCTTGGTTCGTATTTTTGATACTCAGATACAACCTGTTCTGCAAGAGATTCTTTGTTGGTTTTTTCTCCGCTTTCTCTTAATGCTTTTTCTTTTTCGGCTATATGTGCTCGCAAAAAAGCCAACTCCTCTTCTGGACTTTTAAATTTTGGTGCATTGTTTAAATTTAATCCCTCCATTATGTAGTAAATTTTTTATTTAATAATTATATTATTTAATTATATCATCATTGTTAATTAAAAACACCTCTCTCGAATGCTCCTCCTAAAGTCGGAGTCATTCGAGAGAGGATCTAATAAAGTAATAATGAATAATGTGGGAAAAATTCTAGGCGGGCAAACCACTACCGGACACAACGGACATAGTTGGAGTTCGCAGTAGTGGACGCGGCGATGTTACTGCTGGCAAAGTTCACGTAGTAAGCCAGCGAACCATCAGATGGGACGGGGGTAGAAAACCAATAGTGGTACGCTACGAAACCAAGAGGAGTGTAAGTTGTGTTTCCTGAACCTTGATACCATGCATGAGATAGAGTTCTTGCTTGTTCAATAGAAGGAAGGCGTCCGCCATTTGTAGTACAAGCAGTTTTTGCTGTAGACCAGTTCATTCTATTACTACCTGTAACATCATCACCTGGGAGTGAAGCTCCGGCTGATGTTACACTTCTTGTATCCCATTTAACTACTCCGTTTTCATCTACTGACCATGCTTTGAGTTCTCCTGTGTCGTAGATGAGGGCTGTGGCGGCAAAACGAAAGTTGTTGTCACCTAAATAAACGCCGCTAGTACCGTACCAGCTATAGCATTTAACAATAATTCCTTGATCTATGAGTGGTTGAGCTATTTTAGCTAGGTTACCACCTGGGCCTGTACAAGTTAAATCAACAGATGATGTGTTAGAGTTTGCAAAACTACCATATTCTGCTTGATTGATAGCAGCTTGGTTGTATAGTTGTTTTAAGGTGGATTTAATAGAAGCAATCTTACTCTTTTCTCTTGCAGAGTTTAGAGCTACCAATACGACTCCCGAGAGTATACCAATGATGGCGACGACGACTAGGAGTTCGATGAGAGTAAAACCTTTTTCGGTTTTTGAGAGCTTGAGAATAGATTTTTTACTCATGTTTTTATTATATCATAGTATTATGTGAGAACAAGGTTTTGTCTAAAAAAAATTCCTGCTTACATATGCTTACATAGACCGAACTTATGTAATCACCTGTGGATAACAGTCGAGGCCTTGCCTCCCACCGAGGCAAGGCCTCGGGAATATGGAAACAAATTTCTTTAATGTCAAATAAATGCTATGCGTAATAAAAATAGTCTTTGGTAAAAGAGTTCGCCTTACCCTTTTGCGCACCTGTGCAAAAGGGTAAAGCTACTTTGTTAAAATTTTTGGTTTTCCTTTTGTGATTAAAATTGTGTGTTCAAAATGAGCAGAATTTTTACCATCTCGAGTTCTGATAGTCCAATCATCATCATCTACTTCTATTTGATGTGTCCCAAGACAAAGCATTGGTTCAATGGCTATTATCATGCCGGGAACAAGTTTGACGCCTTGTCCTTTCTTGCCATAATTAGGGACATAAGGATCTTCGTGAATCTCTTTACCAACGCCATGTCCAGCTAAATCTCGCACAATTCCATATTTATTTTTTACAAATTGCTCTATGGCATAACCTATGTCTCCTATAGTATTCCCTCCAATAGCGGCCCTTATCCCCACTTCTAGGGCTTTTTTTGTATCCTCTATTAATTTACTATTAATCTCAGATACTTTTCCTACCCCCACTGTCATAGCATGATCAGTGAATAAACCTTTGTATTTTAATCCGATATCAACAGAAACGATGTCTCCTTCTTTTAAAATTTTGTTTTTAGTAGGAATACCGTGCACAATTTCATCATTAATAGAAATACAAGCTGAGGCTGGAAATGAGCTTCTCATTCCATGTGGGCGATAATTTAAAAAAGCAGGAGTGCCACCGTTTTTCTTTATTAAATTAAAAATGTATTGGTCTATTTCTAAAGTTGAAATTCCTGGTTTAATAATTTTAGCTGTCTTAGATAAAATCTTGGCTAAAATTTTTCCTCCCTCTTTAATTTTTTTTATCTCTTCTGGAGTTTTAATTATTATATTCATGTTGAAATTTAGTATAACCTATTTTATAAAACATGTAACCTAGTTTGAATAATCTATTCTCGCCCCGTAGAGAAAATAATGTGCACCCGACTTTATTTTCTACTTAGGGGTTATTATATTCATATTTGAGCTTAGTATAAATTATTTTATTAGAGTACCCTTAAATATTTTACCTTCTATACAATTCCCAATGTTTTCGAGATTGCGACCATTTAATATAATCACCTCTTGTCCATTACTCTGAGCCTCACACGAAGCTATAGGGTCAAACGGTCGATTAGATCCCGGTATCCAATTATTATCAGGAAATAATAATAAGAAATCCATCCAAGAAATACTCTCTATGGGCTTTGCGTTTGGATTTTTCTTAGGGTCACTATCATAAACATAATCAATGTTAGTCAGATTAATTATTTTCTTAGCCCCAATACTTTTTGCAGCCCTGATGGCCGCAAGATCACTACTATTTCCAGGTTTCCACCCTCCTCCAACAATTACATTCTTTTTAGTTTGTGGAATGCATTCTGGATCTTGAATTATTTTTTCATAAGCTAAGTCTTCAAAAATTATTCTAACTAATTCTGCATTTGCTTTTGTAATAGCAATTCCAAGCCAATCAATATCGGTATTTGATGGATTTACCAGCTTTTTAACGGCTTCTCCATATTTTCTAGCAACTTTTCCACCTCCAATTATTAGCAAAAAGCTATATCCTTTTTTAATATAATTTTTAACAAAAGGCACAAAAAATTTTAAATATTCAGTATCTATCTCTTCTGGTACTACAAGCGAACCACCTAGAGACATTACAATTTTTTTATCATCCATTTTATTTTTATAGGCCCAAAGCCTCTATTAAATTTTTATAAATATCTTCAACAGATTTTTCTCCGTCTATTTCTATGTATGTAAAAAATGGGTCTTTCTTGGCACGTTCAATCATCGGAATTACTAAATCATCATACGCATCTAGCCTATTATTTATTGCTACTTCATGATCATCAACTCTCTCTCTTTTTAATAATCTATCTTTTGCACTCTGTCTAGAAATATTTAAATTAATCAGAACAGAATTATTATATCCCAAATAAGTAAGCAGGTCTTTCAAAGTCTCTAGTTGAAAATTATCTCGAGGATATCCATCAAATAACAACATGGATTCTTCGTCGGTGACTTCGATGACCCTATTAACTAAAAGAGAATTAACGAGAAAATCAGGCTGAAGTTTTCCGTGTTTGTTAGTAGATTCTTGAGACATTTTTTGAACAAATCCTTCCTTGTCAAAGAACTTTCTCAAAATGCCCCCCATCTCTATGTGATAAATTTTTTTATTATATTTTTCTGATATAAGATCTTTTAATAGATTAATCTGTGTTCCTTTTCCTGAGCCAGATCTACCCACAAAAATATATGACCTAGATGTTTCGTTCATTTTTGCATTATACCACACAATTAAAAAATCCGCCCTTAGGCGGATTTTTTAATTGTAGCTTTAGTACTCTCTCATAGACAACTGAGCATCTGTTTTTTTGATTAAATCAAGAACAACAGACACGGCAATCAACAAAGACGTACCTCCTATTGCAAATGACTCAATACCTGTAATTCCCTTTATTACCAAAGGAAGAACAGCGATAACCCCTAAGAACACTGCTCCAATCATTGTAATTCTTCCTAAAATCTTAGAAATGTATTCAACGGTTGATGGTCCCGGTCTAATTCCTGGAACAAAAGCTCCATTCTTCTGCAAATTAGTTGCTACTTGTTGTGGATCAAATGTCACAGCAGTATAGAAGTAAGTGAATAAGAAAACAAAAACAAAATAGAACAATGAGTATAGCCAGGTATTATTTACAAACCATAGTAATCCCTTAGAAACTGATAGCAATATTCCGTTTGAAGATGCGACCAAAAAATTACCAATCATTTGCGGAAACATCAGTATTGATAACGCAAAGATTATAGGGATAACTCCAGCTTGGTTAACACGAAGTGGAAGATATGTTTGAGCTCCTCCAGTAGAAGTATTCTCGCCTCTTATTTGTCTTGCGTAAGTTACAGGGATTGGTCTTTCTGCTTCTGAAACCATTACTACTCCTGCTATTATCAAGAGACTTAATGCTCCTAATAATATATACATTGGTATATCTGCAGGATTAAAAGTGAAGAAAAACTGAGAAACTCCTTGTGGAATTCTAGAAACAATTCCCGCAAAGATTATCAATGAAACACCGTTTCCAATACCAAACTCAGTCACTAGTTCACCTATCCACATGATAAGCATTGAACCTGCCACGATAACAGACAAATTCGCTACCATTCCAAACAGAGACAATTCTCCTATAATTCCTTGTTTTTGCAAAAGAATTATTAATGCTAGTCCTTGTATAAGAGCTAGGGGTACTGTTATATTTCTACTCAATTGAGTAAATTTTCGACGACCAATTTCTCCATCTTCTTGGTACATAGCCTTTAGTCGAGGAGACATCATTGTCAAAAGCTGCATAATAATCGAAGATGTAATGTATGGACTAACTCCCAACATTATTATTGATAGGTTAGAAAGTCCTCCTCCTGAGAAGATATTCAAAACTCCTACAAATTGATTATTGGTCAAAAATGCTTGAAGCTTAGCTGTGTCTACACCTGGAATGGGAATCGCAGATAATAGTCTAAACACTACAAGAGATCCGAGAACAAATAGGATTCTATTTCTCAAAACTTTGTCACTAAACATCATTTTTATTTTTCCCCAGATGATTTCCATGTTATTTTATTTCGCCTCCGATTTTTTCAATTTGTTCTTTAGCTTTTTCGGAAACAAGACAACCTACGATAGTAATTTTCTTGGTCAATTCCCCTTTTGCTAAGACCTTAACAGAAGGTAAAACGCCTCCGACTTTTCGAATTAAATTCTTTTCAAACAAAGCTTCTCTGGTAACGGTTGAACCATTTTCAAAAATTTCTAGGGCACCCAAATTAACTGGAGCATTCTTCTTTTCAAAAGTTTTAGTTCTGTAACCTCTCATCTTTGGAAGCTTTTTGATTATATCTCTCAACTCTGGGCGTCTCTTGTTACCAGCTCTAGCTGTCTGACCCTTACCTCCTCTTCCAGAAGTTTTACCTCTAGTACCTCCTCGGCCAACCTGTCTGGCCTTTCTGTTAGGATTTTCTCTTTTTAAGTTATGTAGTTGCATAAAATTATTCTGATTTAAAACCCGCAGCAACCTCTGCTTGTTCTTGAGAAACAAATGATGCTGTTTTCACGATTGGGTTCTTGTCTTTAAGTTGATAAAGGACCTCATAAGTTACTCTGGCGTTGTTAAGTTTATTTTTACTACCAGAATGAATTTTACCAGTTACGTTTTTAATACCAGCTAGTAAAAGCATGTCTCGAACGGTACTACCTGCTACCAACCCCTTATCCTTATTTGGCCTAAGAGCTAATTTTGAGCTTGCGTATTTTCCACTAACTTCACAAGGTAAAGACATGTCTTTGGTTGTTTTAATCTTAAACATGTTCTTCTTTGCCTGTCTTAATGCTTTCGCTATAGCTATAGCTGTATCTCCACCCTTACCTGTTCCTAATCCTATTGACCCTTTTTTGTCTCCAATAGCAAGTGCTACAGCGAATGACATTCGGCGACCTCCAGCGACAACACGAGTCACTCGGCGGATGGAAATCATTTTTTGATCAAATTCTGGTTTTGGTTTTTCAAAAGAAGGTCTTGGCCTTCGAGAATTATCTTGACCATCTCTTTTAACAAAAGATCTTCGAGGGCCATTTGTTCTTGTATTTTGTTTTGGTTTTACTGTATCCATATTTTTATATAATTAGAATTTTAGTCCAGCTTCTCTTGCACTATCAGCTAGAGATTTTACTCGACCAGTGTACTTGAAACCATTACGATCAAAAACACAGGAATTAATTCCTTTTGCAAGAGCTAGTTTAGCTACCTCTACTCCAACTGTTTTAGCTCTTTCTGTTTTTGTTCCCTTATCCAACTTCATATCAGAAGCTGAAATAATGGTCACACTTTTTTCATCGTTAATAATTTGAGCATAGATATAATTGTTGGAACGAAATACTGAAAGTCTTGGTCTCTCTTCTGTGCCAAAAATTTTAGCGCGAATTTTGCTCTTTAATCTTATTCTTTTGTCTGTCTTTTTAATAGTCATAATATTAATTTAAATTAATCTTATTGATGTTAGGAAGCTTTCTTGCCTTGTTTTCGGCGAATAACTTCATTATCATAACGAAAACCTTTCCCCTTGTAAGGTTCTGGTTTTTTGTTTGATCTAACAAATGCGGCAAAAGAACCGACCAATTCTTTGTCTATTCCTGTAACGGTTATATTATTTTTCTCAGCTGTAACGGTAAGTCCTTTAGGGATAGGTAATTTTACTGGATGAGAAAACCCTAGAGCTAATACTAAATTTTCTCCTGAAACTTCTGATTTAAAGCCAACCCCCTCAAGTATTAATTTCTTTGAATACCCTTCTGTTACTCCCAATATCATGTTTTTAACATGTGAAGCATATGTTCCCCAAAGAGCATTCGTCTTTTTATCGTTCTCCTTTTTAGGAATAAAAGTTATTTCATTTTCATTGATATTGATAGTTATCGCATCCTTAAATTCTCTAGAAAGAGAACCTTTTGGACCTTTAACATTTAAAATGCCGGCAGAAAAGTTTACCTCTACACCTGCTGGAATTATTATTATTTGTTTTCCTATTCTACTCATATTGTTTAAAAAATTATTGGCGTTCTACCACATCTTAAATAATACTTCTCCTCCGACCATTTCTTTTCTTGCTTCTTTGTCTGTCAAAATACCCTTAGGTGTAGAAAGAACTGTAATTCCTCGATAACCTCTTGTTGTCTTTAAGTCCTTAACACCTTTATAAACTCTGCATGAAGATTTTGAAACTCTTCTTGCGTCTGTTACTTTTGGTTCTCCTTCTTCATCATAAGATAATTCTAATTCAATTACAGGGAATCCTTTTCTTGTTTTTTTAGTTAAACCTTTTAGGTAACCTTCTTTTACCAAGCATTCTGCAATTGAATATTTTATATTTGAATGAGAAATAACGACAAGCTCGTGCCCTTTTAGGCTTGCATTCTTGATCGTATTTATCATGTTTGCAATTTGATCCATTCCGTTGAAAGTAAGTTAGTGGTTTTTGTCCCAACCTACTATATTTAATTCTAAAATTGATAACTTAACTATATTCTATCCTAACCGTGACCGCGGTATTCGGATAATATCGCACAGTGCTTTTACCAAGAAGATTTTCTAACTCCTGGAAGCATACCTTCATTGGCTAACTCTCTAAAACATATTCGGCACAAGCCAAAATCTCTCATGTATCCATGAGCTCTTCCACACTTAAAACAGCGATTTGTTTCTCGTGTGCTAAACTTAGACTTTTTTAAGTGTCTAGCTATTACTGATGTTTTTGCCATCCTAAATAAAAATTAAATATATTAATTAACTACCCCTTTATTCAAAAGAGTAGATTACGACTTTGGTTAATAAAAATCATTCGCAGGTGATATCTCGTTTATTTTCTTATTTGTCTAAAACCTTTATTTCTAGGCAAAAAAGGAGACGAACGGATCAAGACCTACTCAAAAAATATTAGCAAATAAAGCCTTTTTTGTCAAACATAATAAAAACCCCTACCATAGGGGCTTTTATTATGTTTGTGTTATTTTTTGAAAGGAATCCCTATTGTTGTAAAGAAATCTGTTGCTTCTTCTTTATTTTTAGCGGTAGATACTAGGGTTATGGCCATTCCAAACACGTCTCTTAATTCTTCGTCACCAGTTTCAGGGAAAATAGTGTGTTCTTTGATGCTCATGGTTAAATTACCTATATTATCAACAACTTTTTTATCTATACCCCTAAAATCTTTTGTTCTAGGAATTGCTACATTGATAAGCTTATCTAGAAATCCATACATCCTAGATCCTCTTAAAGTAACCATTACTCCCACAGGATCTCCTTGTCTTATTTTGAAACTTGCGATAGATTTCTTTGCACTCTTCACTGCTGGTTTTTGTCCAGTTATTTTTGCTATTCTATCAGTAACCAAATCACCGTAATCTTTATTTCTTTTTAGACCAGAACCTGTTCCACTGGAAACAACCACCTTTACTAGGCGAGGTGCAGACATCACATTCTTGTAACCATACTTATCCTTAAGGGCACTGTATGATTTTTTTTCTTTTTGTTTAACTGTTTCCATGTTTATAATTTAAAATTATTATTAATCCTTTTTTGCAACATTTGATACATCAATCGGCATTGCAACTTCTAATATTTGACTAGGGTCTCCTTTTTTCTTTGATTTGTGTGCCTTTTTTCGAAGATTTACACCCTCTACTATTACCTTGTTTAGGCTAGGTAGGGCTCTTAGAACTTTTCCTTTTTTACCCTTACTTGCTCCCGCAATAACTATTACATTGTCTCCTTTTTTGATTTTCATATTATTAAAAGAAATTAAACAACTTCTTGAGCTAATGAAATAATTTTTTGATAGCCTTTTTCTGCCAACTCTCTTGGAATTGGTCCGAAGACACGACCTCCTTTAGGATCCATCTTACCTTTTTCTAAAACAACGGCAGCGTTGTCATCAAATCTTATATAAGAACCATCTTTTCGTCGATAAGCATTAACTGTTCGGACAATTACCGCTTGGCAAACATCCTTTTTCTTAACAGCCTTTCTTGGTTCTGCTATTTTGATTGAAAGGATAACCTTATCCCCAATTTTAGCGTAGCGCTTTTTTGAAGAGCCAAGTATCTTGAAAACTTTTCCGATTTTACCTCCGGCGTTATCAACGATATTTACTACTGTTCCGTCTTGAATCATATAATTATCCTATTATTTTAAACTTTTTGTCTTTAGAAATTGGTCTTGTTTCTTCAATTTCTACGACATCTCCGACTTTTTTAGCATTTTGCTCATCATGTGCTTTATAATTTTTTGTTTTCTTTATTCTCTTTCCGTATTTTTTGTGTTCAACAAATCTTGTTACTTTTACAACCACGGTCTTATCCATTTTATCAGAAACAACAACACCTTTTATAACTCTTTTTAAATTTTTCACTTGTTTGTCCATAAAATTTTATCGTGCTACTACACGAGTGCTTACTGGCAACTTTGTTCCGGCCTTGCGAAGAGCTTCTCTCGCTGTTGCTTCTGGAACTCCGTCCACTTCAAAAATAATACGACCTGGTCTTATGTATAGACAGTAACCTTCTGGATCTCCTTTACCTTTACCCATACCGACATTAGCTGCTTTTTGAGTAAATGGCCTATCGGGGAATATTCTAATCCACATTCTTCCTATCTTACCTATTGTTCTTGAAGTAACCTTTCTGGCTGATTCTATTTGATTGGTTCTTATTCTGCCACCAGTAACCGCTTTTAACCCGAAAGAACCAAAAGAGACATCCACCCCCCTAGTATCAGGAGAAACCTTGGACATATCCTTTCGTCCTGTTTGCCATTTTCTATATTTTACTTTCTTTGGAATTAACATAAGCTTTTAGTATTATTCTATAAATTATTGGCGGGCTTCAGAAAACGAATTTCGCTTGTTGTTCGCGACATTGTTGTTTTCTCGAAAAACTTCACCACGATAAATCCAGACCTTTATTCCTATATCTCCGTAACTCATATGTGCTTTTTCTCTAGCAAAATCAACATCAGCTCTGAATGTTTGTAGGGGAATTGAACCTCTTTTGATTTGCTCACTTCTAGCAATTTCTGCACCAGCTAATCTTCCTCCTAAATAAATACGAGCTCCTTTAACTCCTCGAGTAGCCATTACTTTTTCAATTGCTTGTTTCATTACTCTTCTGTAAGGTAATCTTTTTTCTAGACCTTCTGCGATTGAGCAGGCAACAATAGCCGCATCTGCATCTGGATTTGTTACCTCTACTATGTCTAGCTTGAAATCTTCAGCAGTTTTTACTCCTTTTTTATTAAGAGCTTTCGTTATTTCTGTTTTTAATTTATTAACACCATCTCCACCTCTTCCAATAATCATTCCTGGTCTTGAAGTGTGAATCAATACTTTGGTAGCCTTAGCATTTCTTTCTATTTCAACTTTTGAGACATAAAAACCTCTGAGCTTTTTAGCTAGAAACTCACGAATAATTACATCGTTTTGCAATAAGTTTTTGTATTTTTTATCAGCAAACCAGCGTGATTTCCAATCACGTAGTGTTACCAATCTATGAGCATATGGGTGAACTACTTTTGACATAATATTTCAGTATTAATTATTCGTTATCAACCTTCTTTTTACTAATTCTTTTCGACTTTGTCTCTTTTTTTACCACTTCTTTTTTAACCTCTTTATTTTCTGTCTTTTCTTCTTTTTCTACTAATTTCTTTGCTTTTTTATCAGTTTTATTTTCAGAAAGAGTAATTTCTACGTGACTTGTTCTCTTGTTAATACGAGAGGCACTTCCTCGTGCTCGAGGCATGATTCTCTTTAGAACTATCCCTTTATTTACAGTTACATTCTCAAGCACCAAGCTTTCTTCGTTAATACCAATGTTTTTGGCGTTAGAAATAGCAGAGATTAATAATTTCTTAATCGGTAAAGATGCCCTCTTTGGAAGATTGTCAAGAATAATAATAGCTTCGGCAACCCTTTTGCCTTTTATGAGTTCCGCTACAAGGGCAACCTTGCGAGGGGACTGTCTATAATTTTTTAAAAATGCTTTCATAGTTTATTAAATTTACTTTTTCTTTGTATCTGTTGCACTTTTGGCGGCTTTTGCTGCAGCAATTTCGGCCTCTTTCTTCTTCGCTTCTAACTCTTTCTGCATTTTACCTCCGTGTCTAATGAATTTCCTTGTAGGAGAGAATTCTCCGAGTCGATGTCCTACCATATCTTCGCTTATTAAAACTTCAATGTGATTCTTGCCATTGTGGACGCCAAATACGAATCCCACCATTTCAGGTGATATAACACAGGCTCTTGACCATGTCTTAATTACCCCAGTTTCAAGTGGCTTCTTTCCGACTATCTTTTTTAGTAGTCTTTCGTCTACATATGGACCTTTTTTAAGTGATCTTGTCATAATTAAATTAATAAGCTCATGTAGAGCTCGTGAAATCTATCTTATCAGAAATAAAAATAAAGTCAAACCCCAAACCATCTACTTTTATAGAATGGCCAAAACTTTTGGGCCAAAAATGATTAACCCCACAACACTAGCCAAAATACAAGCTAGAGCAACAGCTCCTGCTGAAATATCTTTTATATCTTTTGCCAAAGGATGATATTCTGGACTAGTTAGATCCGTATCTACTTCTATCGCTGTGTTTATAGTTTCAGTTATAATTACGAGCCCAATTACTATTGCAATCAGTGACCACTCAACACTGTTTAGTTTAAAAAGAAACCCTAGGTATATGGCCAAAACTCCAAAAAAGATTTCCAACCATGCATTGTGGGTAGTTTTAAACATTATTCTCAATCCCCGCCAAGCATTATCGGTACTTCTTATCCTAGAGATAATAGAAAATTTCTTTTTTTCTGAAATTTTTCGTTGTTGTTCCATGTATACATGATAGCACAATTTTTTATTTTCGGGCATCAAAAAATCCCCGTTTGGGGATTTTTTGATGATAGAGATTTTGTAGTTTTTTTACATCAAGCGAGGATCTTATGAATATGTAAACATATTCATAAGATCCGAGCGATGATGGGATAAGGATTTATTAATCCTTACTTCTTTTTACCTACCTTTCGACGGGAAACAATCCACATGTTTGAATATTTCTTTGGTGTTCTTGTCTTTTGGCCTTTTCCGGTTGGCTTACCCCACAAGCTTTTAGCTCTTCGGATACCTCTACCTTGTCGTCCTTCACCTCCTCCATGTGGGTGATCAACAGGGTTCATGGCTGTACCTCTGACAGTTGGGCGTATACCCTTCCATCGAGATCGTCCAGCTTTACCAAAATTCTGTAATTTGTATTCAGCGTTTGAAACTTCTCCGACACAAGCCCAAGCATTCTCAGAAATTTTTCGAACTTCTGTAGAAGGCATTTTAATGTTGGCATAACCTAGGTCATTTGCTACGACTTGTCCATAAGCTCCTGCGGATCGAACTAATTTAGCTCCATTGCCCGGCTTAATTTCTACGTTATAAACAAATGTTCCAACAGGTATTAATTTCAAAGGTAATCTGTTCCCAACAGTGACAGGAGCTTTATCTGAAACGATAAAGGTGTCTCCAACTTTAACTGTTTTAGGAACAATTACATATCTCTTTTCTCCATCTTTATAGACGGCTAGTCCTATAAATGCATTACGATTTGGATCATATTCGATTGAAGAAATTTTTGCAGGAATATCAAACTTGTTGTATTTAAAATCAACAATACGATATGACCTCTTGTGTCCACCACCTTTATGTCTAGTGGTAATTCTACCTTGATTATTTCTTCCAACTGATCTCTTGAAACCTTTAGTCAATGATTTTTCGGGCTTCTTTTTTGTTAACACATCTCTGTAGGGAACAGTCGTCTGATGTCGTCTTGATGGAGTTGTTGGTTTATATGTTTTCATATTTTCATATTTTGCACAATCAAATTATGCAAAAGTTATCTTATCTCCTTTCTTCAAATGTACGACCGCTTTTTTACCCCCACGTTTTGTACTTTCAATTCCTCTTCGAACAATTGTCTTGTTAGCAATTTGAGTAATTGAAATCTTAACTGGACTTACTCCGTAAAGCAAATTGATTGCCTTCTTAATCTCATTTTTGTTTGCATTTTTTGAGACGTTAAAAGTATATATTCCTTTCTCAGCATTAATCGCTGACTTTTCAGTAATGCGAGGAGATTCTATTAGAGGATGGCTTTTTACTTTTACTTCTTTTGTCTCATCGTTTGTATTCTTTTTTGTCTTTGTAGTAGCCATATTATTTTTTCTCTATTTTACCTCCCAAGAAAGCAATGCTCTCTTTAGGCTGTGAAATAACGATATACTTAAAACTGAGCAAATCGACTGGGTTTAAGTTTTTAACTTCATCTATCTCTACGGTATTGATGTTAGCAAAACTCTTTTTAAGAATGTCTGTTTTAGCTGGAACTGTAATATATAGATTAGGCTTCCTTGCTCCATAAATTTTTTCAAAACCAGAGACAGCACTTAGGTCTTTGATAACCGATACTGCATCTTTAGTTTTAATATTTTTTAGAGACAATTCTTCTACAAAAAGAATTTGGCCTTTTCTAAACTTTTCAGACAAAACAGTGAAGAGAGCTTTTGCTTTCATCTTCTTGTTTATTTTTTGTTTGTAGGTTTTTTCGTTGCGAGGTCCGTGTGCAACTCCTCCTCCAACCCATATAGGAGATCTTCTTGATCCATGTCTTGCTCGACCTGTACCTTTTTGTCTCCAAGGTTTTTTACCTCCACCGCGAACTTCTCCTCTTGTTTTTGTGTGAGCAACAGGAGTTCGAGCATTGGCTTGCATTGCACTTACAACTTGGTGAACCAAGTCTCCGTTCCAAGACAATCCAAAAACAGATTCTGGTAATTCTATTTTGCCAACAGATTTACCTTTTGCACTGTAAACTTGAGCCTCTAAAGATTTAACTTCATCTTTTTTAACAGCTTTAGTTTTCTTTTCTTTTGTTATAGTTTTTGTTGCCATAATTTTAGCCAATAATCTCTACTAGTGTCCCCCGGCGTCCAGGAATAGCACCTTTGATGATTAATTGATTATTTTCTTTGTCCACACCGATTATTTCTAAGTTCTTAACCGTGATGCGGTCACCTCCCATACGACCGGCCATTTTCATGCCCTTAGGAACCTTGTTTCGAAGCCCTCCTCCAATAGAACCAGGCTCTCGCTCTGAGTGCTTTTGACCATGACTTCTTGGTCCCCCGTGAAATCCATGGCGTTTTACAACACCTTGGAATCCTTTACTTTTTGATACACCAGAAACTGTCACAATGTCTCCTTCGTTAAAGACACCTACTGTGATTTCGTCTCCTACTTGTATTTCTTCAATATCTCTGAATTCTCTTAAATGCTTGAAAGCATTTTTAGCTTCTTCTCCTTCTCCTTTTAGGGATTTGATGTGACCAAGATGAGCCTTTGTCGCTCTCTTAGGATTTTGATCCTCATAAGCAACTTGGACTGCGGTATAGCCATCAATGTCAGGATTTTTGACTTGAGTTACCACAAGCGGACCAGCAGAAATAACTGTTGCTGGAATCACAGCACCGTCTTCTTGAAAGCACTGCATCATATTCTGTTTTTTTCCAAGAATAAATTTCATAAATTAATATTTTTACGACACCAATTAACAAATGAAACTAACTTGGTGAATTAAATTCACTAATTGTTTCATTTGTAATTTATATCGTGTTTTTTAGTTACATCATTTTCACATCTATATCAACACCGGAAGGTAAGGATAGATTGGTAAGCGCTTCAATTGTTTTTTGATTAGGATTCAAAATATCAATTACACGCTTGTGAATTCTTATTTCGAACTGCTCTCGTGCATTTTTGAAAACAAAAGATGCTCGATTAACAGTATATTTTTTGATTTCAGTAGGAAGTGGAATTGGTCCGACAATGTTCGCATCATAGCGAAGAGCTGTATCAATAATTTGCTTAACAGAAGTATCAAGAATTTTATTTTCATAAGCTCTCACTCGGATACGAAGCTTAACAGCGGCTTCTTCTTTTCCTTTTTTTGCTTTTATTTCTTTTGCCATATGTTTGTTTTTATAAAGAACAGATGAAAAACACAGGCTATTTGATTATCTTTGTTACAACTCCTGCTCCAACGGTCTTTCCACCTTCACGAATAGCGAAGTGCATTTGATCTTCCATGGCAACAGGTGTTACCAATTTAACTGTTAGATTAACAGTATCTCCTGGCATAACCATTTCTGTTCCTGCTGGTAATGTTGTTTCTCCGGTTACGTCAGTTGTTCTAATATAGAACTGAGGCTTGTAACCATTGAAGAATGGGGTGTGACGACCACCTTCTTCTTTTTTCAATATGTAAACATTACACTCAAATTCTGAGTGAGGAGTAACTGATCCTGTTTTAGCAAGAACTTGTCCTCTAGTAACATCTTCTTTCTTTGTACCTCTTAGAAGAATACCAGCGTTGTCACCAGCTTGACCTTCTTTCAAACTCTTATTGAACATTTCGATACCAGTAACTGTAGTCTTTGTAGTATCTTTGATACCAACTATTTCTACTTCGTCGCCAACTGTAATAACTCCTCTTTCGATTTTTCCTGTTACAACTGTTCCTCGTCCTTCAATTGAGAAGATGTCTTCAATAGGCATCAAGAAAGGCTTAGTAACATCTCTTTCTGGAACTGGAATGTATGTATCAAGAGCATTAACAAGATCCAAGATCTTCTTTGCCCATTCATCATCATTACTTGTTGCTTCAAGAGCTTTTAACCCAGAACCTCGGATAACTGGTGCGTTTGCGCCATCAAATCCTTGTTTTGTAAGCAAATCTCGAACTTCTTCTTCAACCAACTCAAGCATGTCAGGATCATCAACCATATCACACTTGTTTAGGAATACGATTATCTTAGGAACGTTAACTTGTTTTGCAAGAAGTATGTGTTCTCTTGTTTGAGGCATCACACCGTCTGTTGCAGCAACAACGATAATAGCACCGTCCATTTGAGCAGCACCTGTAATCATGTTTTTAATGTAGTCAGCGTGTCCTGGTGCGTCAATGTGAGCATAGTGACGAGCTGGTGTCCAGTACTCATTGTGAGAAAGCGCAATCGTGATTCCACGAGATTTTTCTTCTGGAGCAGAGTCGATTTGATCAACTCCTTTAATTTTTGCTCCATATTCTCCTCCTTGTCGAGTTAAAACTGACAAAATAGCCGCTGTTAAAGTGGTTTTTCCGTGGTCAACGTGACCAATAGTACCCACGTTTACGTGAGGCTTATCTCTCTTAAATTCTTCTGCCATATATTTTTTTATTGGTCCCAACTTGGGTCGGGACATAAATTATTGATAATTTCTCGCATTTGCGAGTGTTAAATTCGTTTTTCTAATACGAATAACAATTAAAACCAATCTTATCAGATTTTCAAATAAAGTCAAATATTAATATGTTATTTGAATATATCCAGATTATTGCTCGTTAATGGCAATGTCTAAGATTTTAATAATTATAGATTTTGTGGTTGTCTTAGACCCTCTTACACATGAGAGTGTGTAAGTCGTGTCCACTGTAGGATTAACTGACACAGAACCTGCGTATAATCCACCAGTGCTAAAGCCAGTTCCTGTACAAACAGCATCTGTTTCTGATTCCCATATCAAAGTTGTTGGCCTTCCTCTTACGACATTTGATTGACTAGCCATGAAGGTAAATATTTCTGGTGCCTTAAGTTCACAAATCGAACCATTCCATTCTGATAAGCTCGAGCAAACGGCCGTTGCTGTTGCATTTGCTATTATTTTTCCATAGTGCCAAAGATTAAATGTGTGATTTCCTGGATTTATAGAATAGTTAATAGAGCCATTATTGTTTGTTGCGATTGTCGTTCCCCCTGAAGTTTTGACCACAGAAGTTTCTACTGGGTTTAAAGTAGACCAGCTAATCGTAGACGAACAACTGCTTGAACCAGCATTTATAGTACATCCAGTCGCATTAATTGTCCCTGTTGTTGCTTGGCATTTACCATCTTGCGCATTCCAAACAGTACCCGAGGCACAAGAAGCTGTTGAGCTTGATTCGGACAACAAACTGCCGTTGTTATATAGATAAAATGGGGTTGATCCATATGGGATAGAATACAAAACGTTAGAACCAGAAGGCTGATTAGAAACAACAGCTCCCGAAGAAGGATAATTTGTGGTAACAGCCGGAGTTCCAATTAAATTCTGAGTACTCCAATTTAAAGAGGCTTGGCAAGTACTGTTTCCTGCTGTAACACTACAATTAGAAGAAGTTAGCGAGCCCGTCGGGGTTACACAACTACTTCCATTCCAACTAGTTCCAGTAGAACATGCAGAGTTTACAGTAATTAATGCAGATGTAGCAATTTCTGTCGTTGCTATAGTATGTCGACATCGAACATAATAACCATATGCACCAATATTATTTGGTATTGTATAGCTAATAGGGCTAGATGCTTGGAAAGAAGTAATTGCTGTCTGAGAACTATTCAACAAAGCGCATTCGGAAGACCCCGCTGTGGCAGTAGGAGTGTAGGTAAATGAAACTGAAGCACCTGGAGTTGTGTTATAAGAAGTTGTAGCGGAAACTGAAACCGAGACTGCATTTACAGTAATCAATGACGAGGTCGCTATTTTTGTTGGATACAAAACATTTCGACATTGAATATAATATCCGTACGCACCTGCTGTAGATGGTATCGCATAAGTAATACTCGAACCTGTGGCATAGTTAGTAAGTGCGGTTGAAGCACTATTCAATAAACGACATTCTGTTGAACCCGTAGAAGTTGTAGAAGTAAATCCAAAAGTATTATTAGCCCCTCTTGCTGTGTAGTATGTGGTTACGGTCGGAGTGACAGTGACCCCCACAGAGTTAAATGTTGCTGTCACGCTTTTAACTGCATTCATTGTAAGTGAACACGTAGAAGTACCAGTGCAAGCTCCAGACCATCCTGCAAACAGATTACCTTCTGTACCAGGGGTAGCGGTTAACACCACGGATGAACCTGAGCCATAAGAATACGAGCAAGTAGAGCCGCAGTCGATTCCTGTAGGGTTTGACGTAACCGACCCTGTTCCTGTTCCGGACTTAGTTACTGATACCGCATATTGCTGTAAACAGATGGATCCATTCCAAACACTTCCAGAAGCACAACTTGCAGTGACTGTTCTTGAAGCTAGCTGAAAACCACTATTGTATAAATAGAATGTACGAGTACTATAAGGAACCGTAGCAGCGACGCTTGTTCCTGAATTGCCTGTCAGATCAGTCATTCCACTTGCTGTAACAGCAGATGTGCCAATTGGATTACTTGTTGACCATGTTAGATTTACTGAACAAGAGTTACCGCCAGCTGCGATTGTACAAGATGAAACTGAAGATGTTAGTGTGCCCGACATAACAAATGTCGGAGTTACAGTAACGGTACAAGCTCCAGTAATAGCTCCTGTTGTATATGTAGAACCAACCAGGGTTGCGCCAGTGTACCCACAGTTATTTGTAATATTTGAAATTGATTGAATTGCATACCCCGCTGTTGCTCCTACGGTAAAGGTTGTTGTTGATCCGTGATTAACACTTCTTGAAGTTGGAGTGATAGCTCCCCCTGTCCCCACTGATGTTGAAACAGTATATGAATTCAAAGTAAAGGTTGCGGATACGGTACAAGCAGCGGTGATTGCTCCAGTTGTATATGTATTACCAGATCGTGTTCCTCCACATCCTGTGACCGTATTAATTGCATACCCCGTATTTGGAGTAACTGTAAATGAGGTTGTTGATCCATGAGCAACTGATGCTGAGGCCGGAGAAATTGATCCTCCAGTTCCTGCTGAAGTTGAGACCGTGTAATTATTTCTTGCACATGTTCCAGATGTTGAGTTCCATGTACTGCCAGTAGCACAAGAAGAAGTTGGCGTAACTGTCCCTATTTGAGCTCCATTGTTATTAAGAGTAAAGGTTCGAGAACTATACGGAACTGAAACCGACTGGCTTCCAGAGTTAGCAGTATACAAAGTGCTTCCTCCTGATGTTACAGTTGACGTGTTTACAGGATTTGTTGTTGACCATGAGATTGTAGTCGAGCAAGAACTTCCATCAATTGGAATAGTGCATGATGTAGGTGAAGCGGTAATTGATCCAGTGGGAGCAGGAATGTTAACTGTTATTAAGCTTGACTTAGAAGTTGTACCTGTATATGTCGCATTTCGACATTGAATATAATACCCATAAGACCCAGGTGAAGATGGCACTGTATAGGCAATTGGATTTGTTGTTGCGTAAGAAGTTAATGCTGTTGATGCACTGTCCAATAATTGACACTGCACTGAATCAATATTTGTTGTCGGCATAGTGTATGTAAACAAAACTGATGCTCCGACAGTTGTATTGTATGAAGTTGTTGCAGTTACTCCTGAAATAGTAACAGCTCCTGTTGTAAATGATCCATCGGCTGAATATGTAGTTCCCGAAGCGTTACTTACGTAACCTCTGTAATAATATGTAGTACTTGGAGATAAACCTGTTCTAGAATGAGAGAACGCACTTACCGAAGTTCCACCTTCTGCTGTACAGTTAGTCGTTGGGCTTGCACTAGTTCCGAAACATGTTCCTCTTGCGGTTATAGAAGCTGGAATTCCAGCTGAAGTGACAGTTGCTCCTAGGGTTGCTGAAGTTAGAGAAACGGAAGAGTGTGCAGGTGACGAAATTGAAGGCGCAATGTTTATTGCTATTCCGTCAGACCAGTCGCTCCAACCAGAAGAATTTCCGACCATATCTGTACAATAATATCGATAATAATAAGTATTACCAGCAGACCCTGTGAAAGTATGGTCTCCATCAGCTCCAACATCTGTTGTATTCATAGCCAAGCTTGAGCCATCGGTGTTGTTTACATCCACTTGAGCATAGCAAGTCGAAATACCAGAATAAGCATCTGTTGGATCCGCAGTAAATGTTATTGAAGTACTTGCTTGGTTAGCACCTGCATCAGTAGGAGTAGGCGTGGTAGGAACAGTGTTATCCAAATACACATACTTAGGGGTTGTGGTATAGCCTACTCCATTTTCAGCATAGTCATACATATACACAGTTACTCCATACATAGTACTTTCTCCACTTCCAGCCGTAACTTGCCATTTACCAAGAGCAGTACTACTACAATTTCCTGTTTGAATACACTGAGCACTTTGTATATCCAAATAACCAGTACCTGACATCCCTGACCCATCAGCAAAACCAGTGTAATTACTACCGTTAGATACCCCATAAGGATTAGCACTTGATTTTATATTTCCAGTAGAAGCCACCCATGTTCCACGATTAAGTCCATCTTTGGAGAATTCTAAATATTGAGTATTTGTTCCTGAATAAGTATCACTATGACTAACATTAGTATAAAAGGTTGTTCCATTTTTTACATAACAATTATTACCACTTTCATAATTACAACCAGTAAATGAAACTGAATTAAAAACAGGAGGCGTGCTGTCCATTCTTACATACACCCCAGTAGAAGGAGAGCTCTCATTGCCAGAATTGTCATAAGCATACCAATAGTAATATCGATAAGAGCCGGAAGTTGGTAAGTTTGTCCCAGAAACAGAAACCGTCGTTGACGTACTTTCAGCTGCAACCCAAACACTACAACCCGTAGTGTTGTTTTCACTTCGACACAATCGATAACCTCTCATACCGGTTCCTGAATCTGTTGATCCAGTGGTCGAAGCGGTAAAACTTGTCCTGACCCAATGATCTCCTTTCCAAGAAGTTGTCATTGCTCCTGGTGTTGTTGGAGCCGTACCATCTGCAAATGTTGCACTCACCGTACAAGCAGCAGTAATAGCTCCTGTTGTATATGTGTTTCCAGAAAGTGTTCCACTACAACCAGTAACTGATGCGATTGAGTAACCGGTGTTTGGAGTAACTGTGAAGGCAGCTGTTGAGCCATAATTAATAGTTTGAGAAGCAGAAATTGTTCCATTTGCTCCTGCGGTAGATGTGACAGTGTAAGTATACAAAGGACAAGAGAAAGCCGCAGTACAAGCCCCTGTAATTGCACCTGTCGTATATGTATTACTAGAAAGAGAACCACCACAACCGGAGGCAGTTGAATATCTACCTGTTCCTGGGGTAATAGTAAAGGCTGTTGTTGAGCCATGAGAAACAGATGCGGATGTTGGGCTAATAGTTGTACAATTACTATTTGAAGTTGAAACAGTATATGAATTCAAAGTAAAGGTTGCAGTGACTGTACAAGCAGCTGTGATTGCAGCTGTGGTATATGTACTACCTGATCTTGTTCCTCCACAACCAGTAACTGATGCGATAGAGTAACCGGTATTTGGAGTAACTGTGAAGGCTGTTGTTGATCCATGCGCAACCGAAGCTGAGGTTGGAGAAATAGATCCACCTGTTCCTG
>CAYPQU010000007.1:0-37901 GCA_964412965.1 uncultured Candidatus Saccharibacteria bacterium
TACTGAAGAAATATTTTGAAAGTTTGTTTTGTGTGCCGAGACCGAAGGCGTCGAATTGGCTATCTCTACTGAAGAAATATTTTGAAAGTTTGTTTTGTGTGCCGAGACCCAGGGTCGAACTGGGGACCTATCCCTCTTCAGGGGAGCGCTCTACCAACTGAGCTATCTCGGCAAAATTTTTATTTTTTATTAAGTTTATCTAATAAATCTTTTATAATTAATTACTGACTACCATCTTCATTAATATTGATTAAGCTTTTAATTACAGATAAATCACCACTGTATATATTTAACAAATTGCCTAAATATGGTTTTGTGTAATAAAAAGCTCCAACCGATATTCCTATTATCAACAACCAATATAAAGCTTTTGTTATTTGGGCCCACTTTAGGTAAGTTTGCACTTTAGCTAGAAGAAGATTGTTTTCTTGGGACAACCTTAGGTTTTCTTCCAATAAGTGTTTAATCTCTGGGTCCATGAAATAAATATATCATATTTTCCTTAAAATTCAAATATTAACTAGAAGCTTCGTAGATATACTTTGAATAAGATCCACACCATGAGATAGTGCTATTAAAGTAAAATTTGTAATTTTTTAATTCACATCTAAGTGGATTTTGTTTGTACTCTAGCCTAGCCGTTAGATCATATTGTGCTGGGTAGTTTTCCTTTCCAACATTTCCATAAGCGTATGAGTAACACTCAGAAGAAGTAGTCCACGGAGAACATGATGAATTTTTTGGGTCTCTTGGTAATTCCCCTTGCAAATAAGGTGCCAAATAATTCTGTAAAGTTAACCAATTCGTAGAATAACTTTGTGAATAACCATTACAGTCCCAACCACAACCTGAAGGTGGATAATATCCATTATACACATAAAAAGATTCTAGGGCTAATTTAATTTTAGCCAAATCTGACACTCTTTGCGCATCTCTGGATTTTTCTCTCGAAGTAATATAACTAGGTGTCACTACTGTAAAAAACAATAGTATAATACCCACAACAACCATTATCTCTACAAGAGAGTACCCCCTGTTTTTAGTCAATAATTTTCTATTTTTCATATAAATAAACTATTTCATGTATTCTTATACATATGCCCCCACAGGAATCAAGCCCGTGGAAGAGACAGTGCCCCCGGCGGGAATCGAACCTACATCTATCCCTTAGGACGGGACTGTTCTATCCATTGAACTACAGGGGCATATTAGATGGTTATTATAAAAACATCTCTTATCAAGAGATGTTTTTATAATACTTTATTTTTTTAAAAAATACTACTCTGTAATGCCTAGTAGGCTGACAATTTTTTCCTTATCAAAACCAACCACCATTTGATCTTCGATAAAAATCACCGGCACACCCATCTGCCCGCTTTTATCCATCATTTCTTTTCTTTTTTCTAAATCAGCAGCAACGTTAAAATCTTCAAAAGGAATGCCCTTAGAAGTTAAAAAATCTTTGGCCATATGACAAAAATGACATGTTGGCGTACTGTAAATTGTTACCTTTTTCATAATTCTATATTTTATTAATTAATAATCCTACTATTTAATTATAACATACAAATCAAGTAATTAAAGTGAGTATTCTTTTTGTTTTACATATGCAGAAAAAGCAGTTTTTCTGCTTATCCCTTACTTTGTGCGGGATACGGGAATCGGCTACTACTTAGCCAGGTGCTTTTCCATCTCACTTCGTTCGCACGGAAAAGCCTTTCGATTCCCGATGCAGAAAAAGCAGTTTATCTGCTTATCCCTTACTTTGTGCGGGATACGGGAATCGAACCCGTGTCTCAACCTTGGGAAGGTCGCATCATGCCACTAAACTAATCCCGCAATATTATAATATTATTTCTTAAAAATAGACCAAAAGCTACTCCAATCTGCCATTTCTTCTTTGGTCGCAACATCTTCAGCCTCTTTTTCTTCTTCTATTATAACCACCATCTTTTCGCCCTTTTTAGTATACGGTAGTTTTTTTCTTAATTCTATCTCTCTACCAAAATCTGTTTCTAATACTGAAATATTTCTATTTAAGTCATTTTCTTTTGCTTGAAGATATTTAATTTTTTCTAGAATTAAATATTTTTTTTCTGATGTTTCTTTTGATTTTTGGGCTAAATCTACAATTTTAGAGCTAAAGAACACCACTGCGGCAAACAAAATAACCAGAGCGAGCGGTGAATGCCAAAACTTATAATTACTTGTTTTCTTGAATTTAACCATAAATAATGATAACATTATATCATGTTTTTCAGTCCAAAGAATAAAAAGAAAATAGAGAAAGGATTCGGTATTATTGCTGTATTGGTAATCATCAGTATGATTCTTCTTTACGCCCCAGGATTATTTTAACTTAATCTTAATCGTTACTACCCCTAATCATCTTTAAGAAAACATCATGGGAGATGTTAATTTTTGCTCGTGCTTGCATCTTTTTCTTTCCTCTCTTTTGTTTTTCTAATAATTTCAATTTTCTGGTCACATCCCCTCCTCCGACAACTTTACTTCCATGCATCAAAACATCTTTTCTAAACGCAGACACAGCTTCTGAGGAAACTATTCGGCCAAGAGCTTTAGCTTGAACCTTAAAAGCAAATTGTTGCCTAGGAATTATTTCTTTCAATTTCTCCACCTGAATCTTAGCTTCTTCATTTACTCTTCTTCTAGAAATAATACGACTAAAAGCTGGCATAACCTCATCCGCTACGATAATATCCATCCTAACCACGTCCGCCGTCTTATATTCTCCTATTTCGTACGATATAGAAGAATAACCAGAAGTAATACTTTTCATATCGTCGAAGAAATTTCTCATCAATTCACGAAGAGGCATTTCCAAATCTATCGAGGATCGATTGTCTCCAAAATTATCCGTCTCTGTTACCAGAGCTTCATGCTCATAAAGAAAAGGCATCAAAACCCCCAAATATTTTGTAGGTGTAATTATTTTTACGTTAACCCAGGGTTCGTAAATTTCCTTAGCATCTCCGTCATTTGGAAAAAGATGTGGAGAATAAATAATTAATTCTTTGCCATTCTTCATTATGGCTTTATACGTGATGGAAGGCATGGTTATGATTAAGTCGAGGTTAAACTCTCTGTTTAGTCTTTCTGAAATAATCTCTAAGTGCAACATACCTAGAAAACCACAACGAAAACCTCGTCCAAGGGCGCCCGAGGTTTCTTCTTCAAAAGAAAAAGATGAATCTGAAAGCTTTAATCTACCGAGAGCCAACTTAAGAGTAGGAAAACCATCTTGACTCTCAGGATAAATAGAAGCCCAAACCACAGGTCGAGGATTTTGATAACCAGATAATGCTGGCATTGGTTTTTTTAAAAAAGTAATAGTGTCTCCAACAGAAGCAATGCCAGGTTTTTTAATTCCAGTAACGATATAACCAATCTCTCCACTGTTTAATTCTAGTTTAGACTCTTCTTCTGGAGTAAATACACCAACCTCTAAAGAAATAAATTTTTCTTTAGATACGGCAAAAAACAATGGTTCTCCTTTTTTAAAAGACCCACTCATTATTCGTACATACACAACAACTCCCCTGTGGTTATCATATTTGAAATCAAAAACTAATGCTTGCCCTGAATTTTGTTCTTCTGTTATGTTTTCTCTTAACTTAGGAGGTGGAACTTTTTTAATTACTTCTTCCAGTAGCTCAGTGACACCCTCCCCGGTTCGACCAGAAACCTGAATTACATCATCTGGGTCTATGTTGAGAAGTATTGCTACCTCCATCTTAACTTCATCAACCTTAGCCAGAGGAGAATCTATTTTTGAAAGAACAGGTATAATAACCAACCCTAAATCTCTTGCCATCTGCAAAGTGGTCAAAGTTTGGGCTTGCACCCCTTGAGTAGCATCAACCAAAAGGATAGAACCTTCTACAGCTTTCAACGCTCTAGAAACTTCATAGGAAAAATCTATGTGTCCGGGAGTATCGATAAGATTTAAAGCATATTCTTGTCCTTCAAGAGGAAATTTCATTTTAACCGGCCTCATTTTAATCGTAATACCTCTTTCTCTTTCAAGATCCATGGAATCGAGCACTTGATCTTTCATTTTTCTTTTTTCTATCGTTCCTGTTATTTCAAGCATTCGATCAGCCAAAGTGCTTTTACCGTGGTCGATATGGGCTATTATTGAAAAATTTCTTATATTGTAATTACTAAAAGACATAAGCTAATACTATCAAAAAAGCCCCTGAAATCAAAACATTTTATCAAAACTATAGATCCACCTGTTCTGGGGCCAAAATTCTTTTATTTCTAAAATTGTGATTTATAACTTTGATTAAATCTAATAGCTGTTCATTTCTAATTAAATACAAAACAGTAAGGCCTAAAATAATTCCAATAACTCCGGATATCATTCCTTGCATAAAGATTCCAACTCCAGTATTAATATTAAAAACATCATCAAAAACCCCTAGACACAAATATGAAGCCAAACCCATAATTAAAGCACCTAAAGCGCTTTGCCAAAAAGTTTCAAAAATTTTAAAATTTCTATTTATAGAAAAATCTTTAACAAAAAGAATCCAAATCAAAACAAAATTAAGAATTGAACCAAGAGCAAAAGCAAGCGGTAGTGCCAACATTTCTGTTCCAGGTACATTTTTAACTCTTAATAAATTTTCTAAAAATAATAATGAGTCTGGAAATTTATTAAAAATAAAAACAAAAGATTTAGCAAAAATTATTACCATCATTGATGAAAAAACATTAACAAATAAAGGTTTTCTAGTATTTCCTGAAGCGTAATACCCTCTTACAAACAAAAGTACTAGTCCTTGCGTGATTAACGATATGACAAATAGCGCTACAGATGCTGCGGTTAAGCGAGTATCAAACCAAGAAAAAGAATTTGAACCTAAAATAACTCTAACTATCTGGGCTCTTAAAACCACAAACAGAGACATGATTGGTAACGACCAAAATATAACCTGTTTAACTGCTTCAATAATGTGTCCTAAAAAAGAATTGATGTCTTTTGTAGAAAAACATTTAACTAAAACCGGAAAAGCGGCAACTGAATACGAAATACCTATTATACCAACCGGTACTGATTGCAAATTGTAAGCAAAAGTAAAAAGAGAGATAGATCCTGGCTTTAAACTTGAAGCCATAGATATTAAAACAATAAAAGCCAAACTATTACATGACAAGGCTAAGGTTCTGGGAGCAGAAATCTTAACTACTTCAAAAATTTCTCTCCAATTTATTTTGAAAGTGAATCTAGGGAAGAATCCATGTTTAACTACCACAGGGACTTGTATCAAAAAGTGCATAATGGCTCCAATTATTACCCCTATGGCCAAACCATAAACCCCAAACTTAGGATAAACAAAATAAATACCAATCAATATTCCTATGTTATAGAAAACAGGAGACAGAGAAAAAACAAGGAAATTTTTAAATAATTGAGTAACTGTACCTATAAGATTAGAAAAGCCGATAAAAATGGGAGAAAGCAACATAATACGGCTAGTAGCAACTAAAGAGTGGGTCTGTGACTCATCAAACCCCGGAGCTATAAGTCTGACAATTTGTGGCATTAATATTGCAATAATAATGCTAACTAAAAACATAAGGTAGGAGTATGCGCTAAAAACATTGTTTAGAAATTTTTTAGCTTTTTGCTGGTTATCTTGATCACTAGTTATTCTTTCCATTAAAAAAGGCATCAGGACCGTAATAGAGGCTAAGGACGCGATAGAAATATATAAAAAGTCTGGAATTCTGAAAGCAGCATAGTATACATCAAGAACAGGGCCCGCCCCAACCATGTAAGCAAGAGACCTATCTCTTATCAATCCTAAAATCTGCGACAAAAAAGCAAAACCACCCAACAAAAGAGCCGCTTCGTTTAACCCATGAAATTCTCTGCCAATTATTTTAACTATTTTGTTCATCATAAGTTAAACAACAATATTTATTAGTCTGCCTTTTACTAAAATAAATCTTTTGATTTCCTTACCTTCTGTCCACTTCATAACATTCTCGTCTTTTAGCGCGATTTCCTTAATATTATCTTCGTTTTCATCGCTATGGACTTTGATCTCAGACCTAACTTTGCCATTAATTTGGACCACCATAACTAAACTATCCTCTAATGTTTTTTCTTCCTCCCACTTAGGCCAAGAAGCAACCACTATGCTTTCTTTTTGTCCGGTCTTTTCCCAAATTTCTTCTGCCATGTGTGGAGCAAACGGAGAAATTATTTTTACAAATTTATTAAAATCACCAACTGTAATAAATTTATCAGAAGACAGTAATCGATCTATTTCGTTTATAAATATCATCATAGATGATATTGCTGTATTAAAAGCAAAATTCTCTATGTCTAAAGTAACTTTCTTGATAGTCTTATGCAAAATCATTTCAGCTTCTTTGTCTGTTTCTATTGAGTTCAACTCAATCACTTTGTGACCTGTCCTCCAAACTCTTTCCAAAAACCTTCTCGAACCTATTATGCTTTCAGTGGACCATGGTAGCATTTGATCAAAAGGACCCATAAACATTTCATAAACACGAAGAGTGTCAGCTCCATATGTTTTTACTATGTCATCAGGATTTACAACATTACCCCATCTTTTACTCATTTTTCTGCTGTCAGAACCTAAAATCATTCCCTGGTTTCTCATTTTCTTAAACGGTTCATTAAAAGATAAGAGACCCATGTCATACAAGAAATTTGTCCAGAAACGAGAATACAGCAAATGCCCAGTAGCGTGTTCTTGCCCGCCAACATACATATCTACTTGATTCCAATAGTCTGTATTTTTTCTTGAGGCAAATTCTTTGTTATTCTTGGGGTCCATATACCTCAAGAAATACCAAGAAGAACCCGCCCACCCAGGCATAGTATTTGTTTCATAGCCCCTCTTCGTCCAAGATTTAACTAAAGAAAGAGGAGATTCTCCTGTTCCTGATATAGAGTAAGATTTAACTTTTGGAAGTTCTAACGGTAAATTTTTATCCTTTACCTCTGTAATGGTTCCATCAGGATTATGCTTAAGTGGAATTGGTTCACCCCAATATCTCTGACGTGCAAAAATTGCATCTCGCATTCTGAATTTAGTAACAATCTTTCCATTAACAAATTCAGTAATTTTTTTAATTGCTTCTCTTGATTGTAATCCACTAAATTTATCTGAATTTATTAAAATATTTTCTCCCGTAAAAGGATTATCTAAAGGAAAACCCTTCGGATATTCTATAACTGTTTTTATTGTTAAATTATATTTTTTTGCAAAAGCCCAATCTCTATTGTCATGTGCTGGTACCGCCATAACCATACCTGTACCATAAGTAGCAAGAACATAATCAGCAATCCAAATGGATATTTCTTCGTCATTAGCTGGATTAATAGCTTTTATTCCCTTTAACTCTACTCCTGTTTTTTCTTTATCTGTAGAGACCCTGTCTTCTTCAGACTTATTCTTTAAACTATCTATATAATTTTTTACTTCTTTCCAATTAGAAATATTTTCTTTAAGTTCTTGAACCAAACTATGCTCCGGAGCTAAAACCACATAGGTCACACCAAACAAGGTATCTGCTCTAGTTGTAAAAACCTTAATTACCTTGTCGTGGTTTTTTATTTTAAAATCAATTTCTGCCCCCTCTGAACGACCAATCCAGTTTCTCTGTATTTCTTTAATGTGATCACTCCACTCCAAGTATTCTAGATTTTCTAAAAGCCTATCTGCATAAGCAGTGATTCTCAAAAACCATTGGCGCATTGATTTTTTTTCCACTGGATGTCTGCCTCTTTCAGAAATCAAATTTCCATTGTCGTCATTTATAATCTCATCATTAGCTAAAACTGTCCCCAAAAACGGACACCAATTTACTTCGCTATATCCTTCATAAGCCAAACGATAGTTCATCAAGACGTCTTGTTTCTCTTTTACAGAAAAACCCGCCCAATCTTTATCTGTAAAAGAAGGTGTATCTTGTCCACACACAGCATTAACTCCAGAGCTGCCCTTTTTTTCGAAGATCTCTTCCAGCTCATTTATTTTTCTAGCTTTTCCTTTTTCGTTATCAAACCAAGAATTATAAAGTTGCAAAAATATCCATTGTGTCCACTTGTAGTATTTAGGATCAGTGGTATTTATTTTTCTACTCCAATCATAGGATAGACCAATCATAGAAAGTTGTTTTTCAAATGTTCTTACGTTTTCTTCTACCGCTTTTCTTGGATGAATATTATGTTCAAGAGCATACTGTTCAGCTGGTAAGCCAAAGGCGTCATACCCCATTGGGTGAAGGACATTATATCCTTCCATTCTTTTCATTCGTGCATAAACATCACTACCGATATACCCTCTTGGGTGACCAACGTGCAATCCGACCCCCGAAGGATATGGAAACATATCCAAGACATACATTTTCTTCAAATCTTTCAAATTGCTAGTCTTGTAAACTTTTTTATTTCTCCATTTTTTTTGCCATTTAGTCTCTATGTCTAAATGATTGTATTCATTTATTTTTTTCACAAAATCCCCTGAGGAAATAACCGTTTTTTTTGCAATTTTAAGATTTTTAAAATAATTCATGTCTTTTCTAATAAGATTTTAATTTTTAAGTACATTCTCTCGAATTCTTGTATTATATCAGAAAAATGTTATATAATAAACTCGTAATGGAAAGAATAAGAAGAAAATCTAACGATACGATAGAGAGAATCTCTATTAAGGCTACCAGATGGGTTGGGTCCACCAACTCGCTTTTGGTACATACCGCTCTTTTTATTTTTGCTTTTGTTTTATATTTTTATGGAATAAATCTTGATGATATCCTTTTGGTTCTTACAACCATAGTTTCTCTAGAAGCAATCTATTTGGCTATATTTATACAAATGTCTGTAAATCGACAAGCGCGAAAACTTCACTTTGTGGCCAAAGATGTCGGAGAAATTCAAGAAGATGTTGATGAAATTCAAAAAGATGTCGACGAGATTCAAGAAGACGTTGATGAAATTCAAAAAGATGTCGACGAGATTCAAGAAGACGTTGATGAAATTCAAAAAGATGTCGACGAGATTCAAGAAGACGTTGATGATATTCAAGAAGAAGATGAGGATGACAAAAAAGACGATATCATGCTTGGAAGAATTGAAGAGACATTAGGAAAGTTGATAGAAGAAGTTTTAGATTTAAAACAACAACACTTAGAGCATCTTAAAAAACAAACAAAGCCCAAAAAAAATAAAAACTAGAAGGAAGTCTAGTTTTTATTTTTTTTGAGTTATATCTTAAACTCGATTACATCTCCATCTTTAACAATATATTCTTTTCCTTCCGTGCGAACTTTCCCTTTGGCACGAGCCTCAGCATAGCTTCCAGCCTCGAGTAAGTCTTTCCAAAAAATAACTTCAGCTCGAATAAATTTATCACGAAAATCTGTATGTATCGCCATCCCCGCAACAGGAGCAGTACTTCCCTTCTTTATCGTCCAAGCGCGAGTCTCGTCTTCTCCTGTTGTAAAATAAGTATTTAATCCGAGAAGTTTATACCCTTCAGTGATCAAACTATTTATACCATCATCATCTCCACCCATTTCTTTTCGAAATATTTCTTTTTCTTCTCCTTCAAAATCTTTTAATTCATCTTCTATTTTTGCATCTATGATCACATAGGAAGAACCTGTGCTTTGAATATAATCAGTCACTACTTTAAACATTTCAGGATCTGTTTCGTCTAAATTACCTCCACCCCCTCTTTTGTTTAACCCATAAATAAAAGGCTTTAAGGTTAGAAGGTTTAACATTTTAACTTTTTCTAATTCTTTTTCATCAAAAGAAACAGTATTTGCCATTTGGGCTCTTTCAAAAGCTATTTCTAATTTAACTAAAGCCTTATCTTCAATAATGGCATCCTTGCTTCCTTTTCTTATATCAGAAGAAAGATTAGTCCTTCTTTTTACTACAGTTTCTAGATCTGCCAAAATTAATTCAAGATTAATGACTTCTATGTCTCGAAGTGGATCAACATTGCCATACACATGAATAATTTCATTATCTCTTTCTGTCTTTACGGGGAAAATTCTTACCATTTCTAAAATAGCATCAACTTCTCTAATGTTTGCAAGGAACTTGTTTCCAAGCCCTTCACCCTTAGAAGCTCCTTTCACTAATCCTGCGATATCCACAAATTCTATAGCAGCGGGTATTGTCTTCGCCGATCTAGAAAATTCAGAAAGTTTCCATAACCGTTCATCTGGAACAGCCACAACCCCCACAGAAGGGTCAATGGTGCAAAATGGATAATTTTCTGACGGAACACCTTTTTTGGTTAAAGCATTGAACAATGTACTTTTACCAACATTGGGCAATCCTACTATTCCTATAGATAACATTTTACTAATATAACAAATGTATATATATTTACAACTTAAAAATATTGGAACACATAAATGTCTGACAATTTAAAGTTTGTTAAAAAATAAAAATTAAGATAACATTAGACTTATGTTAAACAGCCTTTTTAATTTTTTTATATCAATAACCGAAGGATTGGGGCACATCGGCGTCTTAATACTTATGGCCATAGAAAGTTCCTTTATACCAATGCCATCAGAAATAATAATTCCTCCCGCTGCTTATTTGGCAAGTCTAGGAAAAATGAATATTTTTCTGATTATTTTTTTAGGGACGGTCGGTAGTCTGATTGGGGCAATTTTTAATTATATTATTGGTTATTATTTAGGAAGACCAATTATCTACAAACTAGCAGACCATCGGTTTGCCAAATTTATTTTAATAAACAGAGAAAAGCTAGAGCGATCCGAAAGTTACTTCTTAAAAAATTCTAAATCAGCTACTTTTATCGGTAGACTAGTCCCTGTAATTAGACAGTTAATTTCAATTCCTGCTGGATTTTGCAAAATGAATTTTTTGTCCTTTTCTTTTTATACCACGCTGGGGTCTCTTATCTGGGTTAGCATGTTGGCAGGGTTAGGATACTTTATTGGAATGAACCAAGAATTGTTTACCAAATACTACAAAGAATCTATTGTTGTTTTATCTTTAATTGGTATTTTATACTTTATGTTTAAAATATATAGAGCTAAGTATAAAAAATAAAACCCGACATATCGAGTTTTATTTTTTACGATCTAGCCTTGTTCTGACTTAGATTTTTTATAGAAAATAATTGATCCTATAAAAATAACTATAAAAAACATACTACCCAAGACACATGTTGGTAATCCTAACGCATAAGCCTTGAAACCATTCTCAGAAATCAAAGGTAGTTCTGGTATGGCAAAATATAAAGAATAAGTCACACCTATTAGAGAGATAGTGAGCATTGATTTTGATATTTTTTTAACTGGAATTTTTGTAAAGACAAAAAGTTTTGCCACCACTAAAAGACTTAGAAACAATAAAAAACCTATGTAGCAAGCTGGCATTCCAAAGATGTAAGGACAAGTCTCACCAAAAGCACAAACGTTAGAGAACAATTTGACACTACTCATATATCCAGAAAACAAAACTCCGGCTGATGTCATTATCATAAAAAATATTTTGAACTTTTTCATATAGTATTCGCTAAAAAATAATTATTTAATAATAGATGCCCCCTATTGACATCATTTGCAAAAATATTATAGCACAGTTTTACAACTTCCTACTGTCATATGCCCAATGCAACAAAGCTTGTCTTTGAACAGGTCGGCACAATAAGTCTCCTTGTCGACAGTTTTTAGTAATTTGAACAACGTGTCTTCTCATGGCTCGCCACCTCTTTATTTGTCTTTGATCTTCTTTTTCTATTCGACGCCCCGTGTAATACCTACAGTACCATTCAAACCAACCACGAGGATCGTCTTTGTATATCCAGCCTTTTCCTCTCCAGACAGATAGAGGCTGACTTGCGTTTACCTTAAAGTAGTTTAATTTAGGATCATGAATTTTAGAATTAAGCTTGGCCTTAATCCACCAGTCTTTTGGATATTCTTTTTTGCAATCTGTCATGTATTTTCCACCAAAAACCCCAAGGGCAAGCATTTGCTTTGGGGTTAAATCTGGTCGAAAATCTTTATCGAAATTTTTACCTTCTGGCTCAGTTAAAACATAGCGATAATTTTTCTGCATTAAGTTGTTTACAGTTATAATTTTTTTCTTAAAATTATTTTTCATAAACAAAAGACTATTTTTGCATTAAACGAAGAAGTGGTTCGAGATCTTCTCGATGCTTCATGATTTCATTTTTGTACTTGCTCATTATTAACACTGACGCATATTGTTCTCCGAGTCCGCTCTTTTTCTTTTCTTCAATTTCTTTTGTTATTTTTTCAAATAATTCCTTAACTTCTTTATTCCCCTCTAGTGCTTTCATGCTTTCTGCTATTTCAGGGTTTTCTTCTAATTTTTTTGCTATTTCTTCTGCTTGCTCAGACGAAACACCTTTCATCTGAAGAGCCTTTTTTGTTATAAATGATTTAAATCCCATCCCGAATAAAATTCTTATATTATTTTTTATATAAAAATGTAATTAATTTGTTAAATTATTTATCTTTTACTATCCCATAATCAAGAATTTTAAACGGGACAAGTAATGATTAAATTATAGCAAAAAAGTCATTTTTGTGCGAATATATAAAGCATGGGACAAAAACCAAAAATCATTGTAATACTAGGCCAAACCGCCACTGGCAAAAGTGATTTTGCAGTGAACATAGCAAAAAAAGTCAGCGGAGAGATTATATCTGCTGATTCTAGGCAGGTTTATAAAGGCATGGATTTAGGAACCGGTAAGGTAACCAAAAAAGAAATGTGTGGCATCCCCCACTACATGCTAGATATTGTTTCTCCTAAAAATAAAACTTTTTCTGTTAGTGATTACCAAAAGCTGGCTAGTAAAAAAATAAAAGATATTTTGAGTAAGAAAAAAATTCCTATAATTTGCGGAGGAACAGGATATTATATAGACTCTATTATTAATGGAATATCATTCCCCGAAGTTCCACCAAATGAAAAACTTCGTAAAAAGTTATACTCAATGTCAGCGATCGCGCTGTTTGAGTATTTAAAAAAAATTGACCCCAGAAGAGCAAGAAATATTGACGCAAATAATAAAGTAAGATTGGTAAGAGCAATTGAAATAGCCGAAGCTTTGGGAAAGGTTCCTAAAATAAACAAGAATGACTCCCCTTTTGATGTAATAAAAATAGGGCTAGCTTTCCCTCAAGAAGAATTAAAAGAAAGAATATACATAAGATTAATAAAAAGAATTAAAATGGGAATGTTAAAAGAAATGGAAAACCTTCACAAAAGCGGGCTGTCATGGAAGAAGATGGAATCTTTTGGATTGGAATACAGATATTCGGCTTTTTACCTGCAAGGAAAAATCAACAAGGAAGAAATGATAGAAAAATTGTTTTCTCAAATTTGGCATTTTGCAAAAAGACAGAATACTTGGTTTAAGAGAGACAAAGATATTATATGGGTAAATCCAACAAAAAAAACCGAAGTGATAAAAGCCGAAAAAGAAATAATTCAATTTTTGAAAAAATAGATTTTTATAGTATACTACCCCCTAAGGGCGATTAGTTTAGTGGTAGAACAAAAGTCTCCAAAACTTTTGGCGGGGGTTCGATTCCTCCATCGCCCGCATTGCAAAAACAGCTTATGCTGTTTTTTGTATTGGGCGGTAGCACATGAACTGCTTCATGTGCGTGGAGAGATCGAAAGACTTTTCCGTACGAGCGAAGCGAGGTGGGAAAGTACCTGCCTATGTAATAAGAGGTAAGCGTAATCGTGGTCCTCCATCGCCCGTAGGTAAAATAGAAAGGTAGTATCTCTTTATTTTTATATGGAGAAATCGGAAGTCTCCTTTATATTGCAACACACTTTTCTCATCCCCCTAGGTCGGACCTAGGGGAATCTAGGGGGATTTTCAGCCAAAAAAATAAAACCCCAGAATGGGGTTTTATTTTTTAGCTTCTTTATGTTTAGTATTTTTCTTGCACCATTTGCAATGCTTATTAAGCTCGATCTTTCTAGTGACGAGTTTCTTGTTTTTGCTTGACCAGTAGTTAATGCGTTTGCATTCAGTACAGGCTAATTTGAAAAGTCTATCTTGTGACATATGGGTTATGTTACTATAAAAAGGTTAAAAATGCAACTTTTGTGCCGGAGAGAGGACTTGAACCTCCATCCCTTTCGAGACGCGATTTTGAGTCGCGCGCGTATACCAATTCCGCCACTCCGGCAAATGAAAAATATACTTCGTATTTTTCTAAATATTTGCCAGAGTGGCGGTCCTCCTCCTTTCAGTCGGACAAAACATAAAGCAGTTTATGTTATTGTCCACTCCGGCAAATGAAAAATATACTTCGTATTTTTCTAAATATTTGCCAGAGTGGCGGTCCTCCTCCTTTCAGTCGGACAAAACATAAAGCAGTTTATGTTATTGTCCACTCCGGCAAACAATAATAGTATACTAAATAATATTTAAAAATCAATAAACTAATAACTATAATTTTTGATATAATTAGTTAATGTCAAAAAGAAAAAGGCTGGATGAATTAAATAGATACTGGCAAGAAAACTGCAAATGCGGACTTAGAAAAACTGCAACGCGGGCTGTTTTTGGAGACGGAAATCCAGAAAGTGAAATTGTGTTTGTCGGTGAAGCCCCCGGGAAAAAAGAAGACGAACTAGGAATTCCTTTTGTTGGATCAGCTGGAAAATTCTTGGCTGAAATGCTTAATGATATTGGAATAAAAAGAGAAGATATTTATATTACAAATATTGTTAAATACAGACCACCTGACAATCGAGATCCATCACCAGAAGAGAAAGGGGCTTGCAACGAATGGCTCATAAATGAATTAAAAATTATTTCTCCTAGATTAATTATATTTCTAGGAAGGCACTCAATGACTCGATTCTTCCCTACAGAAAAAATATCTGAACTATACGGAAGGCTTTTAATAAAAAACACTGATGAACTTGGACGACAAGCTTTTATGCCGTTATATCACCCCGCCGCCGCTCTCTATAACGGAGGGATGAGAGAAACATTGATTAAAGATTTCAAGAATATACCCTTGGCTTTAGAAAAAATAGGACATTCATTAAAATAATGTCAGTCTACTCTATTCCATTATTTTAATATCATCAACGCTTAACTCTTTCTCGAATTCAGACTTATTGTTTTCACCTCCCTTTTTTAGGACAACTATCGTCAGTATTCCTAATGCTATGACTAAAAACAAACCGAAATAAACAAAACTCTGATCTTCTGATTCATTAGAATTATAAGCAGAAGAAGAAAGAGAGTTGAGGTCCACTACCCCTTCTTCTGGTTTCAAATCAGATTCATTTTTATTTTCACCCAAAATATCATCCGCTTGAGCTTTTTTAATATTAGAACCTTTTTTAACAACTTTATAATTCTCAAATTTTGGATATGTAGCAAACAAAGTGCCATTAATGTCTATAATACTTAGCGAAGACAAGTTTTCAACCTTAAAACCAGTTATTTTTGGAGAAAATTTTATTTTTCTATTTGGTAATATTGTCGTTCCGTCTGGTATAACAAAACTGTGTCCAACTCCAAGAATAGTCCATTTGTTTAAAATCATTTCGTGACTAGAATTATTTTCTATTTCAATGTATGGATCATTTATTTCACCGACTGAAATAATATTAATTCCCGAAGGTATTACCTTTATGTTTAACCTATCTGTGGCTTCAGGCACTTCGCTAAAAGATGTCTCGTAATACGATAGGCTCAAAACATAATCTCCGGGATATAAATAAGTATAACTAAATGGCAAACAAGGATTTATTTCTTTAAAATTACCGTCTCCAAAATTCCAAACAAAACGGTCGTGTATTATCTTCTCATTTTTATAACCTATAGTTTTGTGATTAATCACAAAAGGAACACCTGCAACTACTATTTTGGGAGAAATGATCTTCGTGACAATTGATGGATTTAATATTGTTTTTGCCTTTTCATTTTCTGTAAAATAAACAATCTGATCTTCTTTGTTTTCGGAATCATTATATTTTTCTCCTTCTAGCTCTTGTGTAATATTATTATATCCCGGAGTTGGTTCTCCTTCTATCCAATCTTCATCGGTTATTCTTTGAATGCTTTTACCTTCTCTAGGATTAGGAATGCAGATATTACCGCAATCACTAGATTCACCTAAGCCTACTTTATAAACAATCTCTTGCTTGCTGTTTTTGAGTTGAATTGAATTAGACTCTGTTATTGTTAAGGATTCTAAACCCAAAGAGTCTTTGGATATTAAAAACAAACCGTTAGCTGTTATTTTTTTACCAGATAATTTTGTACTAGTAACAAAAGAAGTATATTTATCACTCGTGCTCGTTTTTCTTTGAAGATAATATCCAGTTAAATCAACTTCGTTGCTCGAATCATTATATAACTCTACAAAACGATTTGCGGTTGGTGATATTTGTATTTCATTAATTACAATTTTTGCCTCTATGTCTCTTGCCTCAAAAACAAAAAACACTATTATCGAGAGAATTAAAAGTGTTTTTTGAGTAAACTTATACATATATTATTCTAGGACTTTTCTCAATACTTCCTCAGGAACCTCTTTAACATTTTTTTTGTTTTGCCATGAGTGGTCAGTATTGTTGTTTTGATTATTTTCGACCTTTGATTCTATGCCTTTTACGGCAGGTTCTTCTTTTGAAATATCATGGGTTGTCTTTTTGTCGGCAATTTTACTAAATGCATCTTTTAAATTTGCTAGATGGACGTCAGAAACATCCTTTGTTTGAATGGAAATATTTTTTTCATTAGAATTTTCTGGCTTGAGAGCAGATAGTGATACAGGTTGAGGTATTTCTATTTTTTCTTCTACTAAGTCTATTTTATTTTCTTTCAAATCTGAAGTTTGTGCTGATTTTATTTTTTCTAAAAGGCCGCGAAGAAGTGGTGATGGTCCAGAAATTTTCTTCTTATTAAAATCATTCCTTTTTTTTGAATTTTCCTTAGAATTAAAAAGAGTGGCACTCTTTTGCTCTTGAAGATCATTGCTTATTCTTGATTCTTGAACAGGATTAAATCTTTTTTTGTAGTTTTGGTTTTTATCTGTCTTAAACTCAATACCCAAAGACGCAAGAGAAGCAACTGCTTCTTTATTTTCTTGATTATTCGTTTTAGGTACAAAAAACCCTTTTTCTGGTTTTAACTCCCCATTTTTTATTTTAATTAAACACTCCTTACAGTAAACTGGCTTCCCTTCTTTTGGTTCAAAAGGAACTGTAGCCTGTTTCTTGCAATTTGTACATTCTACCTTGTATTTTGCTTCTCCCTCGCTGGTTTGAAGAGTGGTACTCCATTTAGTAATTTCAGATTCCACATCAGTCCTAGATCTAGCATACAAAACCCTAGAAGATTCTATTATTTTTTCTTTTGTATCATTATTGGGATCAACTGAAACCATTGGTGGTAAGGTTATAGCAGAAAAAGGACGACTAGTCACACCATCCACCATCAATTTCAAATAAACATTATAGTTAGGCAAACTAACCAAATCTTGGGCTGTGAATTCTGGTTCAAATTCTTTTTCTAGAAATTGCGCATCTTCTGCACCAACTCTAAAGATAACCATTGTTCCAACGTTACCAAAAACAGCATCAGAAACCTTGGATCCTTCTGAGTTGGATATCTGAGCTATGTACTGATGAGCTATTATCAAATTTAGACGATATTTTCTTGCCTCTGATAATATATTAGCAAAAGATTCTGTTGCAAAGTTTTGAAATTCATCTACATAAAGATAAAAATCTCTTCTTTCGTTTTCTGGAATTCTAACTCTTTCCATTGCAGCTAACTGGAGTTTAGTAATTATCATCCCCCCCAATAAAGCAGAGTTGTCTTCTCCTATTCTTCCTTTTGATACATTAACAATAAAAATCTTACCTTCATTCATAATCTTAAAAATATCTATCGTGGACTTTGATTGACCTACAACATTTCTAATGATGGAAGTTGAGAGAAACTGACCAACCTTATTTTGAATAGGAGCAATAGCCTCATTTCTAAATTGATCTCTCCATTCTTCATATTCATGCAACCAGAAAGATTTGACGATAGGGTCTTTTAGATTACCAATAATCATTTGACGATATTCCTTGTCAACCAGAAGACGAGGAATGCCCAAAAGGGTTGTCCCGGGAGTATCCAGAAGGGCAAGGATAGCATTGTTTAAGATGTATTCCATTCGAGAGCTCCAGGCGTTTGCCCAAATCTTCGTAAAAATACCCATGATACCAGAAGCCACTAAGTGCTTTAATTTAGGATCATCAATTTGTAAGACGTTAAAACCAATATGGAAATCTGGATCAGCGGGATTAAAATAAATAACATCTTTCATCCGATCTTCCGGTATTAACTCCAAAATTTCTTCTGCAAGTTCTCCGTGCGGGTCTATTACACAAACACCTTCGCCATTTTTAATATTTTGCGTAATTAGGTTGTGTAATAAAACAGACTTACCAGTCCCTGACTTACCGAGAATATACATGTGCTGGCGACGGTCTTTCCTTTTTATACCAAAAACAGTATTGGTATTACGAAAATTAGTCTTCGCAAAATAAGTGATATCTTTGTTATTAGGAATTTCGTTATCCATAAATTATTTTAATTATAACCTATTTGAGGAAATCTAAAAAGGTCTATCTTGAGAAGATTCATCTTCATTCATTATTCTGTTGGCATTTTCTTCGGTAGTTGCATAAAATCTTCTAGAAGAATCCAAAACTTCTTCTTTGAAAGAAGAGTGAGGAGAAGGTAAAACTTCTAATGTTTCAGAAGAAAAAGGATCGTAGCTTTCTCCATTTATTATCATTTTAATATAAAATTCTCCGGTTCCGAGATTAATCATATCCTTAACATCAAAAACTGGAGCAAACTCAGATCTTAATTTAGTAGCGTCATCTCCCCCGACCCTAAACAAGATAATTGTTCCAATGTTACCCAGTACAGCTTGTTCTATTTTTTGAGATAATTGACCAACATACTGGTGGGCAACTGTTAGGTTAATTCCATACTTTCTAGATTCAGACAATATGTTCTCAAAACCATCTGTAATTATGTTATTAAATTCATCAATGTAAAGATAAAAATCATTCTTTTCAGAGATGTTTAATTTTGCTCGTGCCATACCAGCTTGCTTAATTTTAGTCATAAACAAAGCCCCCAGAAAAGAAGCATTCTCGTCCCCTATTTTATCTTTGGCTAAATTAATAAGAATAATCTTTTTATTATTCATTATTTTTTCAAAATCTATCTTGTTTTCTTTCTGTCCAAAAATATTAACAAGCATTGGATTAGAAAGAAATTGCCAAAGTTTATTAACGATAGGTATAATAACCTCTGAATCAAATTTTTTTGACCATTCCTCAAATTCTTCTTTCCAAAAATGACGAACCATATCGTCAGTAACATTATCTATTATTTTTTCTCTATAATTTTTGTCTATTAAAATTCTAATCATTCCTCTCATATTAGACTTCTCGCAATCCAATAGAGCCAGTACTGAAAAACGAATGACGTGCTCTATCCTAGGACTCCAATCACCACCAAACTGTTTTTGTAGTATTTCTACAATGCTTTGTGTAAATTGATGCCTAAAAGTCGGCTCTACTTTAGAGAATGGATTGAAAGATATCGGAAAACCAACATCTTCTGGATTAAATACACACACATCGTTTACTCTATTCTTAGGAATAAAATGCAAAATCTCTTCAACGAGTTCCCCGTATGGGTCTATGACACAAACGCCTCGTCCATAAGCTATGTCTTGTCGTATCATAACTTCTTCTAGTTTTGATTTACCTACGCCAGATTTCCCTACTATATAAACATGCCTTTTTCTGTCATTTTGATTAATACCAAAAACAAATCTTTTTTCTTCAAGTGCAGCAACATAATTTGTCCTTCCCATAAAAACAACTTGGCTTGGTTCTACTTTACCCAACATAGGTAAGTTTGGTGGTGGTGGAGAATACTTAACGGTCTGTATTTTGTTTCCTTTGTTCAATGGCATATTAACTATTGTATCATTTTAAATAGAAATAGTTAATTTTACTTGCAAAATTTTTAAAATAAGTTAATATATTAGTGTTTCTATATGTGGTTTTATCGCTAAGCTACCTTAGTAAAAGCAACATTTAAACTAAAGACAAAGTAATTTAAAAAAACAAATATGGGCCCTTAGCTCATCTGGTAGAGCACCTCATTTGCAATGAGGGGGTGGCAGGTTCGAGTCCTGTAGGGTCCACAATAAAACAACACCGAAAGGTGTTTTTTTGTTGTGGGCGCTAAGCAAGTAAACTGCTTTACTTGCGTCAAGACGAGAACAGTGGAATCATATTTTTTCACCAGAAAAAATAGATGAGCTGGTGCCCAGACAAAATTTTTTGACGAAAAAATTTTAGTCGAGGGAGAGATTCCTGTAGGGTCCACAAGCGCCAAGAAAGCCTCCACTACTGGGGTTTTTAGTTTGTGGAAAGCGCAGGAATAATTTTTCAGCAGAAAAATTACCAAGTTGGGGTCGCAAACACTTACGTATTTTGCGAATACCTGGAGTAAAATATTTAGTGACTTGCGACACGCTTTTATTTTTAGATTAAAATAAAAAAGCCGGCTAATTGCCGGCTCGCTCTATTTCTTGTGTTTAGGAATAGAAATCGTAAAAGACGATCCTTTCCCTTCACCTTCGCTATCTACTGAAATCAAGATACCTGCTTTTTCAGCCAAATCCTGACAAATAGATAATCCTAACCCTGTACCCTTCTCACCTTCTGTACCATAAGAGAGTTCTCCAATGCTTTCAAAAATTTTTTTAATTTTTTCCGGTGATATACCTATACCACTATCCTTAATGACTACACCAACGTAATCATCGTATTTCTTGGCAACTATGGCGATATCACCATTTTTAGGTGTGAACTTTATGGCATTTGTGAAAATGTTTCTTATTATAAGCTGAAAGATATTTTTATCAGTCACAACAGAGATGTCTGTTGCGTCAACTCTAACGTTTATCCCCTTTGATAAACAAGATAGCATACAAGGAGAAATTGTATCTGCTATAATTTTTTTCAAATCCATCTTTTCTTGTTTTGGCTGAAGACCATCTATTTGCATCCTTGACCAGACCAAAAGATTATCTATCAAAACAAGAAGATTACGATTTTGATCTGCAGCCATGGATAAAAACATTGGCATGTCTTTGTTTACAACATTTTCCCGCTTTATCATTTCCAGGCAAAGTTCAAGACACCCAACAGAATTCGCTATCGGAGATCTCAAGTCGTGACTAATTATTCTAGCTACAGACTTAAATTTCTTTAACATAAGTGTTTTTTGATCAATTTCTGACCTTAATTTTTGGTTTTCAGCCTTCATTTCTTCTTTTTTTTCCATTTCTGTTTTGATTTATTTTATTTGAATTTACTATTTCTATACAATTATATCACAAAAAATACCAAAACACAAGTTTTAGTATGATGTCAAGTTTGGATATTCTGTGGTTTAGTTGTTATAATATAAAAATGAAACAACAAAGATTAGATCAGCTTTCAGACGGTATTTTTGCAATAGTTATGACTCTTTTGATTTTCGAAATCAGAGTACCTGAATTTTCTGGCATAGTTGATGATAGATCTCTATTGAATTATTTAATTAGTATGTATCCCGTTCTCTTGAGCTATGTGCTCAGCTTTTCACTCCTTTTTACCTATTGGAGATCACATCATCTAATCGCTTCGGTATTTGCAAAAAATATAGATATCCCTTTTTCTAACATAAATGGATTCTTTTTGTTTTTCGTAGCACTTGTACCTTTCTCTTCTCATTTTTTAGGAAAATATATTGATTCAAAAGTAGCAATTGCCTTCTTTGCTTTAAATATTATATTAATGGGTCTCTCTCTTTATATAATGAGGAAATATGCTATTAAATCCAACACCATAGAAAATATGCCTTTTACTAAAACAGAAAATGAACATGCCATAGCACACATTCTCGTACCAGTAGTTTCAGCCATAATGGCTATCTTGGTGTCTTTTATAAACATCGAAATAGCTATTTTCTTGTTTACTATCGCCATATTGTTTAACTTATCAAAAAACGGAACCAAGTATATGTTCTACATTGTTGATTTATTTAGAAAATAAAACCCCACAGCAATGCGGGGTTTATTTTGTAGCTTCTTTTATTAAATGGTCTAGCAAGTCCTCTAGGCTTGAACCAACGGCTTCTAGAGCTATTGGAATTTGAGATTTTTCCATAAACTCTGATTGTGAATTTACTTCAAGAGCATATATCCCTTTTTTGGGGTGGACTATAAAATCAATTTTGGAGTAATATTTTAAGCCCAAACTTTTATGTATCAAAATAGCAATCTCTTCCATTTTTTGTTTTTCTTCTAGCAAAAAACTACCCGGGCAAATAATCTGTGCAGAGTTATTGTGTTTCTGATTATAATCAAAAATATTTTGACCCTGAGATAGTTTTATCTCAACAGGTGGTAAAGCATAATTTTTTTTCCCTCTAAAGTTATCTATTATTCCAACAGTAGCCTCCTTCCCTTCTATAAACTCTTCAACCAAAATCTCATCTTCTGCATCAGCAATATTACCTATTGCTTTTATTAATTCATTAAAAGTTTTACACAAAACAACTCCTACAGATGACCCATTGGTAACAGGTTTTATAACCCAAGGTGGCGACATTTTTTCCCAAACGGTCCTAGCCTTAATTGAAGCATAGGTGTTTTTGTCCATACCCCCCTCTTTGTGCGATTTAAAATGCATAAAATTAGGCGTCTTTATTCCCAGTTTTAAAAATTCTTCTTTGGTTAATAACTTGTTGTGACTAACAAAAGAAGCCTTGGAGTCTGAGCTGGCATAAGGAATCTTATATTCTTCAAGAATTTTTTGTATTTCTCCGTTCTCTGCATATTTGCCGAGTAGTGCATTTATAACTAAATCTACTTTTTCTTTAACCTTGTCCATGGTGACAGGTATGCCATTAATATGCCAAACACCCTCTTCGTCTATAAAGATATCAATTGCACTATATTTTTGAGACAAAAAACTTTCTCTTAAACACTTCAAAATATTTGCCCCGTTATCGATAGAAGCTTTATACCTTTCATCTGACCCCCCTCTTAGTACGCCAACTCTTAACATAACTATATTGTACCACATTTAGATGCTAAATCTTACAATTCTAGATCGTAACAAAGATCGGTGGTAGTAGTAGCGGATGAATCTTCATTGCAATTATCTAATGTACTTATTCCATCTGGCATATAAACATATCCAGTCATTAAAGGTCCAAAATCTTTATCAGAATTCAAAACAGTATTTCTGTTTTCTAATTTAACGAACAAGTGAGCTCTTACACATGTTTGAGTAGGCTGATAGCAAGTTCCTCCAAGAGTCTCATTTATTGTGTAATATCTTATGTCTGGATGAACGTCTTTAATATATCCAAGCGCGACAAGTCCAACTCCGGCTCTATCTTTCCACTGTTGAGCATTTAACGTACCAGCTCCAGCATTTGTAATATCCATATAAGGGAATTCTCCCTTATCAGAAAAATAAAGTTGTAATGCACTTCTCGTTTCTTGCATAGATCTTATTCTTGCAGCATCTCTTGATTTGGATCTAGCAGTATTTAGAGACATGAGCACTACACTAGATAATATCCCTATTATTGCTATCACCACCAAAAGCTCAATTAAAGTAAACCCTGTATTTAATTTTGAAGATGGACAAGGGCATCTTTTCATTTTTTTATTGTATCACAACAGTTTACCTTTTGGTAGCTTACACAGACTCAGCCTTGAAAATATGTGGTTTGTTAAATATTTAATATTGTTTTTAATTAGTCTTTTTATTTAAAAATGAAACTTTTTCTTCGTCTTTGTTTATGAAAAGCTATAGCGAAACGATGAGATTCGGTATTAGCTAGGAGGATATTCTTTTTATTTTTTTCAATAATCTTATTATCACCCAAAATAGCTTTGGCTTTATGTCTTTCATCTTTTAAAACTGAAACAATTGGAATTTTAAATCTTAATTTTGATAAAACCTTATTTACTGCATTCATTTGAATCATTCCACCATCTACGACTATTAAATCAGGACTTCTCCATTCTTCGTGAGAAAATCTTCTTTCTAAAACCTCTGATAGGGCCTTGGGGTCATTTGCCACTCCAACCGTTTTAATTATAAATTTTTTATATTCTTTTTTATTCAATTCTTGATTCTCCAAGACAACCATTACTCCGACCATGTTTTTACCAGACATATGTGCCACATCATAAGCTTCTATTCTGTAATTTGATGAATGCGAGTCAACTGTATCACTTTTGATTAAAGCAATATCGTTTATATGGTTCAGTGCAAAAATTTTCTTTTTTATCTCATTGGCTTTTTCAAATTCCCTATTTTTTGCAAAATACATCATTTCTTTTTTAAGATCTTTTATAATATCTTTTTTCTTACCCTGAAAAAACAATACTAAATTTTTTATGTTCTTACGATAGCTAATCACATCAATTTCTCTGTTTTTAATATTTGGAGATAACCCTAATTGTAAATAAAATTCTGAATTATTTTTCTTAACAGACTGTTCGTCTACATAGGGAAAAATACGACGGATGATTTTCATCGCTTCTTTTAATTGTGTTCCACTCGGAAACGGACCGAAGGTTTTTTTATAAACAGACAACTCCTTTTCTTGGATCATCTTTAAATTTCTTCCTCTTTTAATCAAGACTTTTGGCATATCTTCATTGGTAATGCAAACATAGTTAAAACTTTTATTGTCTTTCTCCTTTGTGTTGTATTTAGGTTGATGTTTTTTTATTAAGTTAGATTCCAGTATTAAAGCCTCCAAAACACTATCAGTTTTGCATTGCTTTATCGATGTTGCTTGGGTGACCATGTCTAAAATCATCGGACCCCTTTTTTCAATTAAGTCTTTGGAAAAATAGCTTTTCACCCTGTCTGTAAGATTAGTGGCTTTACCTATATACAAAATCTCTTTACCTTTCATAAAAAAGTAAACACCTGGGTCTTTGATCAATTTAAACTTTTTTAAGTCTGATTTTTTCATTTTTATTTTCTCCTTAAAACTTTATACAAATATTTTCCTGTATGAGAATTTTTGTTATTGGCTATTTCTTCTGGAGTCCCTTTTGCAACCACCTCTCCTCCACCAAAACCTCCTTCTGGTCCTATGTCTATTATGTAATCTGCGCTTTTAATTATGTCCATATTGTGCTCAATCAAGAGAACGGTATTCCCCTTATCAACAAGCTTATTCAATACTTCTAAAAGCTTCGCAACATCATCATAGTGCAAACCCACAGTAGGTTCATCTAAAAGATAAATAGTTTTTTCTAAATTTGGACGATACAATTCGGAGGAAATTTTTACTCTTTGAGCTTCTCCCCCAGAAAGAGTTGTCGCAGATTGTCCAAGTTTTACATATCCAAGGCCAACATCCATTAAGGTTTTTAACCTATCGTGAACCGCTGGTATGTCTTCAAAAAACTTAACTCCGTCTTCAACGGTCATTTCCAAAACATCGTGAATATTTTTTTTCTTATATTTTATTGTTAACGTTTCCTTGTCGAACCTTTTCCCGTTACAGACATCACATTTAACATAAACTGTCGGCAAAAAATGCATTTCTACTGCGACTTCTCCATTCCCTTCACATGCTTCACACCTACCTCCTTTTACGTTAAAAGAAAAACGGTTTGCCCCCCAGCCTCTCAATTTAGCTTCGTTTGTACTAGAAAATAAATCACGAATAAAAGTAAATGCTCCTGTATAAGTGGCAATATTTGATCTTGGAGTTCTGCCTATTGGTGATTGGTCTATCAATATCTCTCTAGATAGATATTCTGTACCCGAAAAAGATGCGCAGTTAAATATCTGAGCACTACGGTGTTTTCTTTCATATCTTGCTTGCAGGTTTCTGTGTAAAATTTCATAAACAAAAGAACTTTTTCCAGAACCAGAAACTCCAGTAATACAAACCATTTTCCCTAATGGAATCTCAACATTCATATTTTTGATATTAAAGACTTTTCCTCCAACTATTTTTAGCGAGCCTTTTTCCGCAGTTCTTCTCTTTTCAGGAACTATTATTTTATCTTCGCCTCTCAAATAAGAAATAGTTCTAGAGCTAGAATTATTTTTAGGAGCATCTAATAATTTTTCTAAATAATCAGCAACCATAACTTCACCTCCGTGAACCCCGGCCTTAGGACCTATATCTATTATGTAATCTGAGGCATATATTGTATCTTCATCATGTTCTACAATAATTATAGAATTGCCTAAATCTCTCAATGATTTAAGGGTTTTTATCAATTTATCATTATCTCTTTGGTGTAATCCTATCGTTGGTTCATCCAAAACATAGAGAGCCCCCACAAGTCTTGACCCTAACTGACTAGCTAAACGAATTCTTTGGGCCTCACCTCCTGATAATGTTCCAGCTCTACGATCTAACGACAAGTAATCTAACCCAACATTCAATAAAAATTGAATTCTAGATTCTATTTCTTTAATTACCACCTTGGATATTTCTTTTTCTTGATCAGTTAATTCTAAAGAAACAAAAAAATCTGCAACTTGGTCTATTGTAAGAGATGTTAAATCTACTATATTCATTGGCTTAAAACCAAATTCATTTTTTCCACTTCTAATATTTTTCCTACCAATTAAGACACTCAAAGCTTCTGGCCTTAATCTTTTACCATAACATTCTTCACATACTTCTGCTCCACCAAAATACTTAGTTCCTAACCCATTACAGCTAGGACAAGCTCCATATGGTGAATTAAAAGAAAATAATCTTGGTTCTATTTCGGGAAAAGCAAAACCATCCCTAGGGCACGAAAACTTTGAGGACAACAGATATTCTTCATTAGAAAAAGGAGCTCCTATCACTGAGTTATCAAGTTCATATAAATTTTCAGAAGTATATCTTGCTCCTCTCTTTTTATTTTTCTTTAAATTAATGTTTCCAAAAGCAATAATAACCAATCCGTCAGACTCTATAAGTGCCCTTTCGACAGCTTCTGCAATTCTCATCCTGGAATCTTCAGGACTATCTTTAAATTCATGTACCTGGAATCTATCAATGACCAAGTCTATGTCGTGAACTTTAGTCTTGGTCATTTCTATTCTTTCTCTTAAATTTTTTACTTCTCCGTCTAACCTTATTTCGGTAAAACCCTTATTCAACAAATCATAAAGCAGTTGGTAATACTCCCCTTTTCTTCCTTTTATAACAGGAGAAAGAATTGTAACAGGAGTCTCATCCCACTCTACTCCGACAATTTTTCTCTTGTTTGGATTTTTTTCAAAAGTTTTTATTTTAGATAAAATAAAATTAATTATTTCTTCGTTGGAAAGTTTTTTAATTTCATCTCCACATATTGGGCAATGGGGGTGACCAATTCGAGAATACAAGACTCTCAGATAATCATATATCTCTGTTATAGTAGCAACGGTTGATCGAGGATTATTTGATCGTGATTTTTGATCAATAGATATAGCCGGAGAAAGACCAGAAATTTCATCTACGTCCGGTTTTGGCATTTGGTTTAAGAATTGTCTAGCGTAAGAAGACAATGACTCAACGTACCTTCTTTGCCCTTCAGCAAATATTGTATCGAAAGCCAAAGATGACTTTCCGCTTCCAGACATACCTGTAATAACCACCATTTTATTTCTAGGCATTTCCACGTTGATGTTTTTTAAATTGTGAGTTCTTGCTCCTTTTACTATTATTTTATCGGCTTCATTTTTTTTCATATCAATTCAAAATCCCCCTTATTTTGACATGTTTGGGGGTATAGAACTATTAAGATGTAGACACATAATAACACGCCAAAAACATTTGGCAATATGTCCTATTATCTAGGAATCTCTACTTGTTGCATTCCGTCTGAATATGGACCTACTTGATATTGTCCAAAATAAATAGTTATTTTGTCTTTAGTAAAAGAGAAAACAGAAAAATTATCAACTATCGGTTTGGTACCATTTTCTATCATCAACATAGCGTTACTAACATATTCCTGAACCGTCGTAGTATTATCTTCTTCGTTGAAAATTTCTTTTACCTTTTCTTCTAGGCTAGTTTTAAAATAATTGCGCGCATGATCTGAAATATTTGTTAAATACTCACTATCTCCCATAAACAAATCTGACAACTTAATTTCTTTCTTATTAATAAGATCATAAGCAAAAGAAACCCTATTTTCATAACCATGGGCTCCCCCACTGAATCCGCCATAATGAACAACCACGCTCACATAAGACGAATTGCTTTGTATTATCTCAAAATCTGAAAAGAAATAGAATTTCTCCTCTTCGTTTTTCGGGAATTCAGAAATCTGATAATCGGCAGTTTGAGTCTCGAACCTTGCTTTCCAAGCCTCTTTGCTTGTAATGCTGTGGGCCTCAACTTGAGTTTCTAAGAAATCTTTTATTTTGGAATTAAAGCCTGGACTTGCATAGAAAAAATAAGGGTATTTTACATCAAAACTAACATACCTATCTTGTTTTTTAATTAATCTAGTTTCAAAAGTACCTTTAATTATATTCTCCTCAGCAGAGATTAAGGGTTTGTTATTAATTATCTTAGGAATTTTTGCCTGCTTAGGACTACCAAAAATGACAGATATCAAAACCATTGCCACCGCTAAGACTAGAGCCAAAATTAAATTATTTTTTGTGTTTTTTAAATAGTCCTTGTCCATCTGTTTATTATATCATTTATCGTTTTTTTTTCCTAACTTATTCTTCAGGCTAGCTATTTCATCTCTCAAAATCGCAGCTGACTCAAAGTCCAGATTCTTAACTGCCTTATTCATTTCTTTTTCTTTTATCTTTATTATTTTTTTAAAAACCTGAATGCTTCTTTCTTCATCTGAAATCTTCAAATTTCTCAAACTTTGAGTTTCCGTCTTTCCAATATTAGATTTGCTTTTATCAAAAGCTTTCTTGAATAATTCCAAATCAAAATTAAGTTCCGCATTAACTATTTTCTCATGCTTATTTTCTAAATCATTCGTAATATCTTTAATGTTTTTAATTATAGTTTTTGGAGTAATTTTATTTTTATTATTATGATCCAACTGAATTTTTCGACGACGATTTGTTTCCTCTATTGCCTTTTCTAGTGATTTTGTCATTTCATCTGCATATAAAATAACCCGACCCTCTGCATTTCTTGCGGCTCTTCCTATCGTCTGTATTAAAGATGTCTCGGACCTTAAGAAACCCTCTTTATCAGCATCCAGAATTCCAATCAATGCTACTTCTGGCAAATCCAAACCTTCACGAAGAAGGTTCACTCCAACCAATACATCCATCTCTCCTTTTCTAAAAGAAGTTAATATTTGAATGCGTTCAATAGTTTTTATCTCACTATGTAAATATTCTGCCTTTAATCCTTTTTCTTTCAAATAGATAGATAAATCTTCTGCCATTTTTTTAGTAAGAGTTGTAGCTAAAACACGATAACCTTTTTTGATAGTTTCTTCGGCTTCGTAAATAAAATCTTGAATCTGTCCTTTGTAATTATTTTTATTTTCGCTTACAGGTCTTACTACAACCTCAGGATCAACTAGTCCTGTAGGACGAATTATTTGTTCTACTATTTGCCCACTTGATTTTCTTTCTTGTTCGCCTGGTGTTGCAGAAACATAAATAACCTGACCTATTCTTTCTTCAAATTCATCATATCTCAAAGGTCTATTATCTTTAGCAGAAGGCAAACGAAAACCATATTCTACCAAAGTTTCTTTTCTAGAGGCATCTCCCTTATACATACCTTGCAGCTGAGGAAGACTGACATGGGATTCGTCTATAACTGTCAAAAAATCTTCTTTAAAATAAGACAATAAAGTTTCTGGCGGTTCACCTTCTTTCTTGCCAGACAAATGACGAGAATAATTCTCGATACCATTACAGTAGCCTATCTCCTTAATCATTGCTAGATCATAATTGGTCCTTCTTTTTATTCTTTCTGCTTCCAAGAGCTTACCTTCTTTTTCAAATTTTTTAAGTTGGTCATTTAATTCTTTTTTGATATTTTTTATCGCAATTTCAACTTGATTTTTTTCTGTTATAAAATGCTTGGCTGGAAAAATAAAAATATTATCAGATTCTTCTAAAACACGAGACGACACCGAATCGACTTTTGAGATTCTAGAGATTTTGTTACCCGAAAACTCTATCTGAAAAATGAAATTATCAGAAACGGGCATTATTTCTACTTTAGAGCCAATAGACCTAAAAAATCCAGGATTTAAGTCTGCATTAGTCCTCTCAAAATGAATATCAACTAGTTTTCTCATTAACCCTAATCTATCTAAACTCATTCCTTTTTCGAGCCTTAAGTTAACCTTTTCATATTCCTCTGGAGAACCCAGACCGTAAATACAAGAAACCGAAGCAACAATAATAACATCCTTTCTTGTTAAAAGAGACTGGGTAGTGGCATGACGTAGACGGTCTATTTCTTTGTTTATTTGAGCATCTTTTTCGATATAAGTATCAGAAATAGGCATGTAAGCTTCTGGTTGATAGTAGTCATAATAAGAAACAAAATAATGCACTGCTGCTTCTGGAAAAAATTCCTTAAACTCTTGAGCTAGCTGTGCCGCCAATGTTTTATTGTGAGCTATCACTAAAGTTGGTTTGTTCCATTTTTCTATTACGTTAGCGATTGTAAATGTTTTTCCTGTTCCCGTTACTCCTAAGAGAGTCTGCTTCTCTATTTTCTGCGAAAGCCCTTTTAGCAACTCCGAAATTGCTTTCGGCTGGTCTCCAGCCGGAGAATAAGAACTTTTTAATTTAAAAATATTTGCGAACATTAAAAAATTATGTATTTTATAAATTAATATTTAAAATATAGCACAAAACAGACCATAAATTACCACATTGACTTTTTAAATTTAATTTGTTATAATATAAAGACAATCAGTATTAGCATTTTGTTAGAGGGGTAGCTCTGTTTCTTCAAAAGTTCTTTGTTTAAGTTTGCCAAGGTTTTCATCCTCTCTAACATTTTGTTGTGTATTGATAAAATATATAACAAAGAATATTGTAGTCGGTTATAAGCGCAGGCTTATTCTTTGTCACATTAAGGTCTCCCTCGTGTTGGGAGGCCTTTTTTATTTTTTATAATCTCTCAAAAAGTTGTCTCTGAAAATTTTAAAATTATTTTCTAGTATGGATTGGCGCATATCTTGAACAAGTTTATTTATAAAATAAACATTATGAATCGTCGCCAGCGTAGCTCCAAGCATTTCTTTAGCTCTAAATAAATGTGCTAAATATGCCCTAGTGTAATTCTTGCAAGTGCTACACTTGCAATCTTTCTCTATCGGCTCAAAATCATTTTTAAATTTCTCGTTTAAAATATTTATTTTTCCAAACCTGGTAAACACACTTCCATTCCTAGCAATTCTTGTTGGACCGACACAATCAAAAAGGTCTACTCCGTTTTCAACTCCCATAAACAAATCTTCTGGCTCCCCTATTCCCAGCAAATGCCTTGGTTTATCTTCTGGTAAAATTTCATTCACCCACTTACAAGCAGTAGACATATCTTCTTTGGCAAAACTTCCTCCAATTCCAAAACCGTCAAAACCCTTGCCATCTATTTGCATTTCAGATATTTCTTTCGCTGATTTTTTGCGAAGCTCTTCATTTCTACCTCCTTGAACTATACCAAAAATCGCTTGAGGGAACAGGCCATTCTTCTCTATTTCTAATTCCAAATGTCGCTTAAGACTCCTTTTTGCCCATGCATGCGTTCGAAATAAAGCTTCTTCTTGATACCTCATATTCTCAACAGGAGAAGTGCATTCATCAAAAGCAAAAATAATATCTGCGCCCAGATTGTGTTGTATTTCTATTGATTTTTCTGGAGTTATATAATGGAGAGAACCGTCTATGTGAGACCTAAAAGAAACCCCATCATTGCCTATCGTTGCCAGTCTTGGAACTCCGTCGTCCGCTGAAGATCTTTCGGGAATAAGCAAGTTCGGATCATTAATAGATACAACTTTAGATAATTCTTTTCCATACGCCGCCCCCAAAGAAAAGACCTGAAACCCCCCAGAGTCAGTCATCATAGGGCCATGCCAATTCATAAAATTATGCAAACCACCTGCTCTTTTTACTAATTCATCCCCCGGTTGTAAGTATAAATGATAAGTATTTGCTAAAACAACCCGAACGTTATTCTCTAAAAGATCTTCTGGTAAAACACTTTTAATTGTTGCCTTAGTTCCGACAACGACAAAAGATGGGGTTAAAATGTCTCCATGTGGAGTCTTTAAAACACCCGCCCTCCCAAGCGAATCTTCTAGCCTTTTTTCTATTTTAAAATCAAAAGAACCCATTATTTTATTCTTACTTGAACCCACTTTAGGCTTTCTATATTTACAGGAGAATTAAGTATAACTTTTTTGAATGAATCGCTTGGGCTTGATATTGTTTCAATAATTCTAGCGAGAACACGAGCGTCATAACCTGGAATGTAAACCTTTGTTCCATTAGGTAAGATTAAATCAATAGGAATAACCGTCTCAAAATTACCGCCACCTCTACCAATTAATTCAACGCTTGCATTTACTTCATCAATAAACCCTTCGGTTTTTAATCCAGGGCTAGTAAAAAGTGTTAGTAGGGAAGAATTTTCATATACTTCAGATATTCTCCCTATTGGGATCTCTCCATAAGCATAAGCCGTATCTTCTATTTCTACATTATGATTTTTACCTATATCTAAAATAACAGAATCATACAAAGATCTGTTTGGTTTGGTTAAAATGTTCGCTAGAATATAATTTTGAGGCTCTTTAATTCTATTTAAAGTCTGTTTTAAATCTAAATTTTCTTTTTCTATTATTTCATAATTCTCCAATCTTGCCTTTAATGAGAAGTTTTCTTCCGTCAAAAAATCATTTTCTTTAGAAAGTGATTCCTTGGAATTAAAATAGAACCACAAATTATCGAACCCCTGAGAAATCCAATTCCCAGACAACAAAAGAGGTCGACTAATAATATTAACAGGGCCTCCTAAAAAACTCCAAGCACCTAGGGCGGTTATAATAAAAAACAAAAACAAGAAAACTGTTTTTTTAAAAAACTTCTTGTTTTTTCTTATTTGATTTTTATTTTGGTACTTGAGCATCGTCAGTATTTAATAACACTTCTTTGTAATCATCGAAATTATCTAAAATAATTCCAGTCCCTCTGGCTACAGCAGTCAAAGGATCTTCGGCTGAATACACCGGTATCTTAAGCGTATTTCTCAATAAAACATCAAATCCTCTTATCAAAGCACCACCTCCAGATAAAACTAAACCTCGATTAATAATATCAGACAATAATTCTGGAGGAGTAGTTTCAAGCACTTCTTTAATACCATCTACTAGAGTTAGTATTGAAGGCATTACCGCTTCCCTAATATCTGAATCTGTTACGATTACTTGTCTAGGTAATCCAGTAACCAAATCTCTTCCCCTAACCTCAGCCTCCATAGATTGACCTTCTATTGTTGTTCCTATTGCTATCTTCACATTCTCGGCAGTTCTCTCCCCTATCAAAAGTTTAAATTCATCTTTCATGTAATTAGCAATATCTGTATTCAAAACGTCACCAGCAACTTTAATATTCTTAGAGCAAACAACTCCTGAAAGTGATATTACTGCTACATCAGTTGTTCCCCCTCCAATATCAACTATCACAGAACCGACTGCTTCTTTTACTGGTAGTCTTATCCCGATAGCCGCAGCCATTGGTTCTTCGACAATATAGACTTCTCGCGCCCCAGCAGATCTTGCCGCATCCTCTACAGCTCTAATCTCAACGTTTGTTATTCCGGTCGGAACTCCAACAACCACACGAGGGTGAATTAATTTTTTAGAAATTTTTTCCGTCTTGTTTATCAAGTAAGTTATCATTTCCTCAGTAACTTCAAAGTCAGATATGACTCCGTCAACGATAGGTCTTACAGCTTTAATATGTCCAGGTGTTCTTCCTAACATTTGCTTGGCTTCGTTACCCACAGCCACGATTTGTCCTGTTTTTTGATTTACCACAACCACAGAAGGTTCACTGATTACAATTCCATGACCTCTCAAATAGACCAACGTATTAGCAGTTCCTAAGTCTATACCTATATCATTTGAGAACATTCTGTAGATTTTTTTTAACATATAAAATTAAGATAAAACTTTAATTAATTCATCCTCTTTGACTATTTTGCCACCTTGATCAATTCGCTTTTTGACTTCGTACCCGCCTTCTTGAATACTTCTTTTTGAAACCACAACTCGATAAGGGATTCCAATCAAATCCGCATCTGCGAACTTCTCACCTGCGCTTGTGTCTTCCCTGTCATCAAACAAAACTTCTATCCCCTTATTCAATAATATTTCATACAAACGATTAGATTCTTCTATTATTTCTTTTTCTTTACCTATAGAAAGGAGATGAACCTTGAAAGGAGCCACTGTCTCTGGCCAAACAATACCCTTATCGTCTGACAAAGCTTCAACTATTGTTCCCATAAGTCTCCCCAACCCTATACCATATGAACCCATAACAGCCAGTTTTTCTTCTCCGTTGGCATTTTTATACTTTAAATCAAATGGTTCGGTAAATTTAGTTCCCAAAGAAAAGATGTTCCCAACCTCAATAGATCTTTTTTCCACCAATTCTTCTTTTTTAAGACCCAATAAATTCAATTCTTCGTCGTTATATATTTCTTTATTTATTGCTATTCCGCTGTTTTCATCTAAATAGATAGTATCTTCACCTGCTCCTGTAATGGTTTGAAATTCATGTGAATATTTAGAAAAAGTACCTCCTGAAGCAAATGTTACATATGTTATGTGTCCTATCCCTACTTTTTTAAAAATATTTTTATAAGCTTCTTTGGCTTTTTCATAGAAAAGATTATGTTCTTCTTCGTCTCGAGAAAATGAGTATAAAGCCTTCCAATAAAACTCCCTGCCTCTCAAAACGCCAGATTTACTTCTAACTTCATTTCTAAATATTTCTTTAAAGTCATATGGGTATGCAGGTAAATCTTTATATGAACTTATGTATTGTTTTAAAATATTAGCATAAGCTTCTTCGTTCGTAAAAGAAAGACCTATCTCTCCTCCATTTTTTAATTTTGTTTTAAACCAATTGTCTACCACGTCATCGTTCCATCTTCCAGATTTCTCCCAAACCTCTTTATTCTGAAAAACAGAAGTCTTCATTTCAACACCGCCAATTCCATTCATTTCTTCTCTTATTATATTTTCTATCTTTTTTATAACTCTTAAACCTAGGGGTAAATAAGAATAAACTCCGGACATTTCTTTATTTATAAAACCGGCCTTTATTAACAATTCAGCGTTTAGAGAAACCTCGTCGGCAGGGCTTTCTTTTTGTGTTTTGGTAAACAAATATGATTGTTTCATAGTCCTTATCTTACCCTAAAAATAGCGACTAGTCAAAAAAGACAGGTTGCAAAATAATGGTTTTTCTGTTATTATATTTCTTGGTTCCGTGGTCCGATCAAGGTCGGGCTGTAAATGTTTTGCCCCCTATTTTAGGAGGTAAAACCGACCCTTTTAGGAAGGGGCGAGCTGGAATGCTTCAAAACGGACTATTATAAACAACCTCAGTTGAGGTAATTAATCAATCATAAAATATGAGTTCACAAAATATTGCAGAAGAAATGTTTCAGAATGGAGTTCATTACGGATACTCCAAAAGTCGTCGACATCCATCAGTTTTACCTTATATCTTCACCACCAAAAATGGAGTTGATATAATCAACATAGAAAAAACTGAAATTTTATTAGAAAAAGCTGCTGAATTTATTTCTGGACTAGCTTCTTCTGGAAAGACAATTTTATTTATTGGAACCAAGCCTGAAGCTCGACAACAAGTTGTTGAGGTGGCTTTATCATTAAATATGCCTTATGTATCAGAAAGATGGGTGGGTGGTATTTTAACTAACTACCCTGAAATAAGAAAAAGGATAACAAAACTTTTAGATTTAAGGTCTCAAAAAGAAAAAGGTGATTTAGAAAAATACACAAAGAAAGAAAAATTACTTATCGCTAAAGAAATGGAAGATATGACTAGAAATTTTCAAGGTCTTACTTCTATAACTAAAACACCAGACGCAGTGGTTGTAATTGACCCAAAGAAAGAATCTATCGCAGTTACAGAAGCTCAAAAAATGGGACTACCTGTTATAGCCATATTGAACACCGACTGTAACCTAAAAGAAGTTAATTACCCTATAGTTGCCAACGATGCATCTGTCTCAAGCATAACCTTCTTCTTAAATAAAATTAAAGAAGCTTACACAAAAGGTTCTCAGGGTTTAAAATAAAATTACTAGTTTAATTTTTTAAAAAATATGACAATACAAATAACAGCCGAATTAGTCAAAGAGCTAAGGGATAGAACAGGTGTTTCCGTTATGCAATGCAAGAACGCTTTAGAAGAGGCAGAAGGAGATATGGATAAGGCTCTTATTATTCTTAAGGATAAATCAAGCAGTATCGCCCTAAAAAAAGAAGAGCGAAATGCTAAGGATGGACTTGTTTTGGTAAAAGAAGCAGGAAGTAAAGCTTTATTGTTCACACTAAGAACTGAAACTGATTTCGTTGCTAAAAATGAAGATTTTGTAAGCCTTGCAAACAAATTAGCTGATATGGCTATTGCTGAAGGAGTAGAAAGCATGAAAGCTAAATCTCCTGAAATGATTAGCGAAGTAGTTCAAAAAGTTGGAGAAAAAATTGAACTTGGTAAAATCGAAGAAATTACAGGAGATGTAATTGGAGTTTACGCACATAATACCAAGAACGCAGTAGTTGTTTCTCTAACAGGAGGCAGTAAAGAATTAGCCAGAGACATAGCTATGCACATCGCTGCTATGAAGCCAGTCTACAAGACTAAAGAAGACGTTACAGAAGAAGACAGACAAAGAGTGATTGAAGTATACGAAAAAGAAGTTGCTTCGTCTGATAAGCCTGAGGATATTAAAAAGAAAATATTGGATGGTAAAATTAACACTTATTTCTCTGAAATAACTTTAATGAGCCAAGCATATATAAAGAACGGAGACTTGACTATCGAAAAACTTCTAGAAACTAACGGAGCAAAACTAAATTCTTATATATCAGAAGCTTTAAACTAGCATCATGACTATTCTAATTATTATCTTTTTTTTAACCACCATGATTTTAGCCAGCATGTTATACTATCGTGCTTGGCAAATAGATAAAATAGGGCAAGGTAATTTTAATGCTCAAAGAAAATTACCCCCAGAACTATATTTCCGACACCTTGAGAAAATTATGCTATATTTAACAAAATATGCAGTTCAATGGGTAGTATTATCTGGTGCTAAGGGTTGGTTTAAGATTAAAGCAAAAACAAATAAGTGGATTCAAAAAAATTCCCCAAAGATACATAAATTCTTTGAGAAAAAAGAAAGCACTAAAAAAACTTTTGTTGGCAAGGCAATATTAGAATCAAAAATAAAGATACGAAGAATAAAAGAAAGAATTGAAAGAGAAGCAAGTGAAAATTAACTTGAAAAAAAATTCTAATTCGGTTAAGATATAAACGAATTAGAATTATGCCGCTTTAGCTCAGTTGGTAGAGCAACGCTTTTGTAAAGCGAAGGTCCTCAGTTCAAGTCTGAGAAGCGGCTCCACAATAAGTAATACAGGTTATGTCAAAGCATAACTAAACCGAAGAGTTTTCTCGATTCAAGTCTCTGAAGCGGCTC
>CAYPQU010000008.1:0-26031 GCA_964412965.1 uncultured Candidatus Saccharibacteria bacterium
TCGAGGTGTGGTGTAACGGCTAACATTCCTGTTTTGGGAACAGGCGACTCCGGGTTCGAATCCCGGCACCTCGACTAGAAAAAACATTCTGGGAGAGTGTTTTTTAGAGGTGAACGAGCAAACTTCTTTGCTCGTGATGGGATTCGAAAGGGTTTTCTTTATCCTGAGTTAACGAAGGATAGAAAACCACCCGCGACGGTAGTCGAGAATCCCGGCACCTCGACAAAGTAAAATCTTCCAGTGGAAGATTTTTTGAGGTGAACGAGCAAACTTTCCGCCCGAATGAATCCACTTGGACAGGCTTTGCTCGTGGAGCAAAAAACAAAACACACGAACTTGAGTTCATGTGTTTTGTTTTAAAATAATTATCTTTCAGGAGAGTTTATTCCTGCGTCTAATTTTTCTTTCATAATTTCTTTTTTTTCTTCTTCTGTTACTAACATTGTGGAACCAGGTATTTGATAAAGTTTTCTTTCTCCACTTTTTTTGGCTTCAGCAATGTCCGCTGATGTTACTTCTTTATTCTGTTCACTTAAATTCTTTTCAAAATTTTCCATATTTATTTAAACCCTTGACTTAATTTATAATATGTTATATTATAGCATAAATTCATTCATATTGTCAAATTAAAAATAAAAGGAGGTGTTAAGGTATGAGCCAAATTTACCTTCCGATAAAAGGAGTTGTTAATGAAAAAACAAAGACCCTTTTTGATAAAGCTTATGACGCTATTGTTGGACCTGATAATAAAATCGTAAGTTATGTTGAAAGTCGTGGCGGTGTAACAGATGTTGCCTCGCACATAGTTGAAAAAATCCTTCCCCTTTCTCACCTTGTGCCATTTGTGGCTTATGGTGGGATTGTATTCTCTGCAGCCTCTTTTATTTATGCGGTGCACAACAAGAGATATGCTTTCAAGGATTCTTCGTTTCTAATACACAGGAATATTCCGCCAAAAGGAAAAGAGGAAGACCCTGTTTATAGAGCATATGATTTTCAGATGTGGAAAATAATGTGTTCATGTATGAGAAATAAGATTTCACCTGACGATCTTGATATTTTTGCTTCAAAAAACAAAATAATTTCTGCTTATGAAGCTCAAGAGATTGGTTTGGTTGATTTCATTTTTAAGGACACTCATCGAAACTACAAAAAATATCTAGAAAAAGAAGGCCTGGTATTATGAATTAATACAAGGCCTTTTATATTGCCTAAAAATGATTTTTAGGTTAAGATATAACCACTTGCGGGATTAGTTAATCGGTATAATAACAGTTTTCCAAACTGTGGTGAAGGGTTCGACTCCCTTATCCCGCACATAAAATACTTTGACCCAGATGCGAAAGCATTTGGGTCTTAGTATTTTAGTGCGTATTTAAAACACTCTCAAACTTTTGAACTTATTTTACCAAATCTGATACACAAATCCAAAAAGCGAAATCTGCGATGAACCGCCGCCAGCCGCCGCAAAGCGGCGGCTATGTCTCGCAGAAAATTGCCTTTTCCTTCTAAAAGAAAAATTGGCGCGCGTGAAATTAAAAAAAGTAAAGGCAATTTTCTGCTCGGCTCCGCGCTGACGCGCGGGCGGCGGGATTCGCTCGTGGGCAAAAAATTTCCTCCCCTTGAACCCCTCCATTTTTTGCCTGCTCGCTCAAAATTGGTTGGCGGCCAAGTTTTTAATGACTTAGTGACAGGTTTACTTCTTCTCTAGTTCCAATATTTCTAAGGAAATTTTTGTCGTGGGAAATAACTACCAAAGCCCCTTGATAGTTTAGTAAAGCACTTTCAATCTGTTCTATACTATTCAAATCTAAATTATTCGTCGGTTCATCCAAAATAAGTAATTGTGGTGGCTTGTCGCCAGCTAAAATACAAGCCAGAGCTGCACGCATTCTCTCTCCACCGCTAAGCGTATCAACTTTTTTAAAAACATCTTCGCCACGGAATAGAAATCTTGCTAACCATTTTCTTGCGAGATTATCGTCAAGACCGGAAATATATTTCAAATTCTCAACTAAGATTTTATCACTTCGTAAAATAGCAACACCTTGGTCAAGATAAGCAAACTTATCTATACCTAAAACAATTTCGCCGTCCAATGGTCTAAGTTCTTTTAGAATAAGCTTGATAAGCGTTGTCTTGCCAGAACCGTTTGGCCCGTTAAGGGCTAGCCGAATGGGGCCATGAAGCGAAATTGAAAAATTTTGGAAAAGTGGTTTCTCGTCATCATAAGAAAAAGTCACATTTTTTATTTCCACTATTAACTTGCCAGTGGGAACTTTAGTGCCAGAAAGTTCAACATTGATTTGGTTCTCCGGAGAAATTTTTGATTTTGCGGTTTCTAAATTACTGATTGCACCCTCAATCCTTTTTTCATGTAGTTTCTCAAGTCGCGATGAGGTTTTTTCACTCGTCTCTTTCATCCGACCTAAAATTATTTTAGGCATACCGATTTTGTCCCTCATTTTCTTGCCTTGGCTTGACCTTTTTTGCTGCTTTTCTTTTGTTCTTTGAGCTTGTCTTTTTGTTTTCTTAAGTTCTTGTTCGGCACTAACCAATTGTCTTTTGGCCGCTTGTTCTTCAAGTTCTTTCTGTTCTTTATAACTATCATAATTTCCGCCATAAATTTTCAAATTTCCATTAGAAAGTTCTAAAATTTGGTCTAACAAATTTAACAAGTTTCTATCATGGCTGACCACCAATAAACCGTGTTTCCAATTTCTTACCAGTTCATAAACAATTTCACGCGAGTTGTGGTCTAGATTATTCGTTGGTTCGTCAAGAACTATAAATTTTGGCTCAGAAATCAATAATCGTGCTATCACGACCTTCGTTCTTTCGCCGCCACTAAGGGTGTCCAATAAGCGGTTAAGGTTCAGTTGCTCAATTTTTAGTTGCGCGAAAACTTCTGATATTCTACTTTCAATATCCCAATCTTCACCAATAGTTTTTAGTGACTCATCATTTTTATTTCCAGCTCTGATTTTTTCTAGAGCTTCTAATTTTTCTTTTATGCCAAGTGCTTCGGACACAGTTTGTTGAAGATTTACTTGATAATCCTGTGGCAAATAAGCTATTTCTGTGGTTCTTTGAATTTTACCTTTCGTTGGTTCTAACTCTCCGACAAGTAAACGAAGGAGGGTGGTTTTCCCACTTCCATTTTTGCCGACCAATCCCGTCTTTTCACCATTCAAACTAATTGATAAATTTTGGAAAATAGAAACGCCACTCCTTATTTCAAAGGAAATATCAGTAGTGACAACTATTGAATTGTGCCGTTTTAGTTGATTCATAGTAGGGATTTGCAAATGAAGTTTACCAAAAATTCAGTAATTTAGCAATAAATTTACCTTATTGGCCGCCAACCAATTTTGAGCGAGCAGGCAAAAAATGGAGGGGTTCAAGGGGAGGAAATTTTTTGCCCACGAGCGAATCCCGCCGCCCGCGCGTCAGCGCGGAGCCGAGCAGAAAATTGCCTTTACTTTTTTTAATTTCACGCGCGCCAATTTTTCTTTTAGAAGGAAAAGGCAATTTTCTGCGAGACATAGCCGCCGCTTTGCGGCGGCTGGCGGCGGTTCATCGCAGATTTCGCTTTTTGGATTTGTGTATCAGATTTGGTAAAATAAGTTCAAAAGTTTGAGAGTGTTTTAAATACGCAGCAGCTTCTGACAAAACGAACTCTGAATTTTGAGACGAGAGGGTTCGCTCAACCAGCCCCGCCTCCGGCGGGGCTGGTCTCGCTTGGGCGGCGGCTTCGCCGCCGGTATTCGCCAAATTGAACCGGATTTTAATGCTTTCGGAGAAAATCAATTTTTTCTTTTAATTAAAGATGTGATATATTGATATTGAACACAAACATAATCACTTCGCGCTTTTTATTACAACCATAAAGTTGTAATCCCAAAGGGGTGACTCTGTACAGATTCGCGCAAGTGAGTTTGTGTTCAACAGGGTTGCCCCTTTGGCATATAAAAATATGACTACAAAAAATTGTGCGATATACACTCGCGTCTCGACCGATAACCAAGCGGAAAAAGAATTTTCGTCTTGCGAAGCGCAAGAGCAAAAAATCCGGTCGTTTATCGCGAGCCAAAATGATTGGCAGGTTTTTAAGGTGTATAACGACGCCGGATTTTCTGGCGCAATTTTACAACGCCCTGCTTTGCAGGAACTACTCGCTGATTTGAAAAAAGAAAAAATTGATGTGGTTTTGGTCTACAAAATTGATCGGCTCACTCGTTCGCCGAAAGATTTTTACCAACTGATAGAATTATTTGAGCAAGCAAAAATTGATTTTATTTCCATTACCGAAAGATTTGATACTTCTACTCCAGCTGGAAGATTACTCCGCAATATTATGCTAACTTTTTCACAATTTGAGCGCGAGTTAACGAGCGAAAGAACCAAAGATAAAATGTTAGAGCGGGCGAGAAAAGGTTTATGTAATGGTGGCTACACACCTTATGGTTACTCGCGCCAAGAGAAAAAGTTAGTAGTAAATCTGAAGGAAGCGGAGGAAATAAAATCAATTTTTGAAACTTACATAGAAACTGGCTCATTAGCCGAAACTTACCGAATTTTGAAAAACAGGAATGTAAAAAGTAAGTTTGGCAAAAATTTCTCAAAAACAATTATCGCTTATCTCCTACGAAATCCGGTTTATATCGGAAAGATAAAGCATAATAACCGACTTTATGACGGTATCCATGAGGCGATAATTTCGGAAGAAATTTTTGCCCTTGCTCAAAAAATTCACAAAGAAAAGCAGAAAAATTTTAGAGTGTACAAAAATTTTCTGTTCGGCGGACTTATAAAGTGTGAGGAATGTGGCTCAAATATGAGTTCCAGTTTTAGCAATAAGCATAGAAACGGAAAATTTGACCGCCGCTATTACTATTATCGATGTACTTCCACCACAAAATTTGACTGGGACACTTGCTCGGTAAAACAAGTATCCGCTGAACGATTGGAAAATTTTTGTCTGGAAAATTTAGAGAGGATTTTGATTGATAAAAGCTATCTCGAAAATCTAGTTTTCCGGCTAAATCACGATATTGAAGCCGGATACCAAGATGGACGCGAACTAACGGAAGGACGCTCTAAATTTTCCACCGAAACCATTTCGGACACTCTAAAATTTTTCCTTGCCAGACTCAAAACCACCAAAGGAATTGAAAGAAATCTTTTGGCAAAAAGATTTCTTTCAAACATTTTCTACTCCCCCGAAAGCATTAAAATCCGGTTCAATTTGGCGAATACCGGCGGCGAAGCCGCCGCCCAAGCGAGACCAGCCCCGCCGGAGGCGGGGCTGGTTGAGCGAACCCTCTCGTCTCAAAATTCAGAGTTCGTTTTGTCAGAAGCTGCTGTGGGTAATGGAGTCGAACCGAGCTCCGACGAAGTCCGCGAAGCGGCCGGAGCGAGTGGAGGTCAATGGAGTGAGATATTTTATGAATTTATGAAATAAAATATCCACGAGAGTGACCGACTCCCTTATCCCGCACAATTTAAAAACTCTCGACAATATCGAGAGTTTTTAAATTCCTAAAAATTGTCTGAGGGCACTTTTCTTTTCATTATCCTTCTTTTGCCCAAGGTATTTTTCTATAGATTTCATTAAATGCTTTTTATTATCAACCATCTCCCCTTCTTGGATTCCAAAATCAGGATCAATATTTTCTTTTTGCTCTAAAATTTCCTCTTCTTCAAAAAAACCTTCAGGGGTGTCATTCTCAATAAAAGCTTGGTTTTCAAGCCCTTTTTCTGTTTTTAGATTTGGTGTTTCTGGTTTAAACTTTTCCATATGTTTTACGCTCGCATTATATCACAAGATTATGTTCTCGACCACCCTCACTCTAGCTCTCCTGTTACTCATATCTATATAGACCAATAATAAATCAAATTGCCAATTAATATTCCCTATTCGTTGGCTTATCAGATAGGTTTCGACTACTCTTCTTAAGCGCATCATCTTCCATGCATGCATATTTTCTTCTGGGTGAATATTTTTTTCTGTAAAAAATTTTTCGTTTTCTTCAAAAAAAGAACTAGGAACTTTTGTAGATTTAACCTCTACAAAATAAAGGACATTATTTTTGACTGCAATAATATCTATTTCTCCCCACTTGCGAGTGTAATTTCTTTCGAGAACGCCAAAACCATGTTTCTCGAGATACCGGCAGGCAATATCTTCTCCTAGTAGCCCTATTTTTTGAGTACTTGAGCTAAATTTCTTCATTTGATAGTAAATATTATGTTACACAAGAACCTTTGAGCCTAAATTGTTTCTTGTGAAACAAGGGTTTTATAAATCATTAAGGACATTTATTGGCTTTAAAATATACCACTTTTGTTTCACGTGAAACAAAAAACTATTTATTAGACAAAAAATATGTTTTATAATGCTGTCTTAAAAAAATAACGTTATTTTATAATACTATTTCTAACAAAGTCTTTTTAAAAGAAGGGTTTTTATTGAACAAATTTTGTGTCTTTTATAAACAATACACACATAGTTATCCACATATTCATTGATTTTTAAGGGTTTTTGCTGCTGATAAAGGACTTAATAATGGAATGTCCTTTAGATATTTTTTGCAAAATTTAAAAGAAAAATTTTAATTTATTTTTGTGCGGATACCGGGAATCGAACCCGAATTTCGTCTTTGGCAAAGACGTATTTTACCATTAAATTATACCCGCAATTATAACTCCATGCTCGAAGCAAGCTTCAACCACATCAAAATTTTCTTTTTCACTATTACTGTATTTGATATTATACTAATTGCTATTCCATTTTGCAACCTCTTTGTTTTTTCTTTGCCTTGAATAATCTGAGTCTTGTGAAAGTTTTCTTTCTTAATAGATAATTCTTTTGACCAAGAATTAATGCACGCATCCATATCGTTGTCTGGGTAAATTATTAATGCGAGTTTGATAGATTCTCTTGGTATATATAGGTATTTTTCAGAAAACTTAATAAAAATTTTGTGCAAATAATATTCAGTGTTTGTTATCCTGCTAATATTTCTGCTTCTTTTGTCTCCTTCTCCTGCGTAAATCATTAATCCTGCCATAAATAATGGATCTTTTTTAAAATAATCAAACTGCACAGATGCCTCCTTTTCTGCTTTTTCATATTCTAATAATAAACGTTTCAGCCTGTCGTTGTTTAGTCTGGCAAGTCTCTCTGTGGATATTTTTGTGTTTAGACTAGTGTTCTTATGTTTTAAATGTTTTGACCATTCTTCGTTATGAAACCAGTCACACAAAGTACTTCTCGAAACACCGGTTTCTTCTTGTATTTGCCTGTAGGATTTACCTTCTTTTCTTAGTTGAAATATTATTGATTTGTCAGGTCTCATATATATATTAGCATATCACAATGGTTCGATTTTGAAAATACAAATAAAGGTGTATAATAGTAAAGCGATTATTAATTATCAGAAATAACGCACCCATGGTGAAATGGATATCACGACAGTCTTCGGAACTGTTATTGGGGGTTCGAGTCCCTCTGGGTGCACATATTGTTTCCCATGAAACATACAGAAAAACTAAAAATAAATAATAATAACATACCGGGGTATGTTACACATGTAACAAAAACACTCCAAAACGGTGGTTTCGAGGCTTTTCTTGTTGGTGGTTGTGTTAGGGATCTTATTATTGGTAGGGAGCCAAAAGATTGGGATATTACAACAAATGCTAAGCCAGATGAAATAATCGGTCTTTTTGAAAAGACGGTTTACGAGAACAACTTTGGAACTGTGGCTGTTTGTATACCCAAAGAGAGTGTTTCCCATGAAACAGCAGAAGGCGATGTTTCTCATGAAACAAAGTATCACATAATAGAGGTTACCCCATATAGAACAGAAACAACTTATACAGATTTTAGGCATCCAGACGAGGTTTGTTTTAGTGATAATATAGAAGATGACCTAAAAAGAAGAGATTTTACCATAAACGCAATGGCGTATGATCCTCATAAAGGACATTTGATAGATAATTATAAAGGACAAGAGGATATAAAGGACAAAATTATCAAAGCAGTGGGGGAAGCGGGTGAAAGATTTAACGAAGATGCACTTAGGATGCTTAGAGCTATAAGGTTTAGTTCAGAGCTAGATTTTATTGTTTCTCATGAAACAATGATGGCTATTTTAGATAAAAAAGACTTAATTAAGAATATTTCCTTTGAAAGAATAAGAGATGAATTTACTAAAATTATTATGAGTAACAACCCGGCTATTGGTATTGGTATGCTTGAAAAACTTGGCTTACTCAAATATATAATTCCAGAAATCCAAGATGGAATAGACTGCGAACAAGGAGGAGCTCATAAATATGATGTTTTTGGGCACCTGCTTGCTGCTTTGGACCATGCCAAAAATAAGGGTTGGGGTTTAGAAATAAGACTAGCTGCCCTGTTTCATGATATAGGAAAACCAAAATCAAGAAGGCCTGGAGTTAAAAAAGCATATACTTTCTATGGACATGAAGTAGTAGGAGAAAGAATTACACAGAAAATAATGGAGAGACTGAAGTATCCAAAAAAGACGACAGACCTTGTTGTTTCACTTGTTCGCAACCATATGTTTTTTTCAGATACAGAAACAATAACTCTTTCAGCTGTTCGAAGGATAGTCCAAAAGGTTGGCAAAGAGCATATTTGGGATCTTATGAATGTCAGAGAATGTGATAGGGTAGGTATGGCAAAAGCCGAAGCCCCATATCGTTTGAGAAAATATCATGCAATGATAGAAGAGGTCCTTCGAGATCCGATATCAGTCGGACAGCTCGCCATAGACGGAAATTATTTGATGGAAGTGTTATACATGAAACCAGGACCAAGAATGGGGTATATGTTAAATGCTCTACTTGAAGAGGTTTTGGAAGATCCAACTAAAAACACAAAAGAAGTTTTGACGGAGCTGGTGGCGGAATTAGACAAATTAAATGATAGTGAATTAAAAAAGCTGGGAGAGAAGGGAAAAGAGAAAAAAGAAGAGTTAGAACAAGTAGAAATAGAAAAATTACATAAAAAGCATGGGGTGAAATAATGTCTGTGGATAAATGTTCAAGGTCTTGCCTGTGCAGGCAAGACCTAGTACGAGGTCGGACCTCGTACTAGGCAAGACCTCGACTGTTATCCACAGGTTGAGACTATGTAGGCTTGAGAGGTTTTATTTTAATTCTAGAATGATAGGACAGTGGTCTGACCCAAGGTAGTCAGTAAGAGTTTTGAAGTTTTTAATATTTTTTATAAAAGATTGGTGTGTGAAGAAATAGTCTATACGCCATCCGACATTTCGGTCGCGAGCGCGAGTTTTCTGATCCCAGTAAGTATAGACGTCTTTTTTGTCTGGGAATAAATTTCTAAAGACATCTACCCAGCCATTATTTACAAGTTCGTCCATCCAAGCTCTTTCCATTGGGAGGAAGCCGGTATTTTTTTCATTTTCTTTTGGTCTTGCCAAGTCAATTTCATTGTGAGCAGTATTTATATCTCCGCAGAAAATTATATTGTGTCCATCTTTTTTGAGTTTGTTGATAAAACTTAAAAAAGCATCATAAAATTCCATTTTATAATTTAGCCTCTCTTCTCCACCACCTCCGTTAGGAAAGTAGCAGTTTATTAAAACAAAATCAGTATAATAAGCGACGATTGTTCGGCCTTCGTCGTCGAATTTTTTGATACCTAAACCATACTCTACTTTTTCTGGTTTAGTTTTTGTATAAATAGCAACTCCGCTGTATCCTTTTTTGATTTTAGAATAAGAAAAGTAAGAATTATATCCTTTTAGATTTCTTGTGCTCTCGTCTAATTGTTCGGGTTCGCATTTTGTTTCCTGAAGACAGACTATGTCAGGATTGTTGAAAGAAAACAACGGCATAAAATTGCCTTGCTTAACTGTTGCCCTCAATCCATTTGTGTTCCAACTGATAATGCGCATGTTAATTTATTTATTTTGGTTAATCGTGAATAAAATTTTATATAAGCACTTCCTGCCCTGTAGTAAATTTTAAATGCATTCGATTTAAAATTTTACTGTGGGGTGTTCCAAGAAATTCTTTTCATAAATTTATAATATCAGGTTACACAAAATTATTAAAATTATTTCCTCTTTACCCCAGAGGGGCCATACGAGATAAATAATTTTAATAATTTTGCTACACCTTCTGTATGTCTACTTACTGTGAAATTTTTTATGAACGTCTCTTAATTGTTTGTCGGTAATATGAGTATAGATTTGTGTCGTGGCAATATTGGCGTGGCCGAGCATCATCTGGACAGAGCGAATATCTGCGCCGTTTGAAAGAAGATCTGTTGCAAAACTGTGGCGGATGACGTGTGGGGTAACTTTTTTTGAAATGCCAGCTGCGATTGCGTAGAATTTTACAATTCTTTCGATTGAGCGAGGAGTGAGCCTGTTTGATTCTTTTGTTGTCTTTTTGGAAACACTACTATTAGAGTATTGAATAAAAAGAGGCTCTTCGAGGTCGGTTCTTTCTTTCAAGTATTCCCGAATAGCTTTCTTTGCTGATTCAGACAAAAAAACTACGCGAACCTTTTCGCCTTTTCCACGAATTGAAAATTCATCCTTTGTTAGATCTAGATCACGATTGAGAGAACAAAGCTCTGAAAGTCGAAGACCGGTAGAAAAGAATAATTCTAGGATTGCTTTGTCTCGAATAATTTTTATTTTTGAATTTTTATTTTTAGAATTTTTTAAAATGTCGAATGGAGCTTCGAGGAGTCTTTCTAACTCGGTAACGCTAATAAGGTCGAGAGACCTCTCTTTTATTTTAGCCAACTCAATTCTTTCGGGAGATAGGGAAGTGATATTTCTCTTCATTAAATATTTTAAGAAAGATCGAATGGCTATAAGGTGATAATTTTGAGTATTTTTTTTGAGAGTAGTGGACTGTTGTCCTTTTATTTTGACTCCAGGTTGACGATTCAGAAAAAGTCTAAATTCTCGAATTTTGTCGTCAGTGATTTCTCTGGGGTCAGACACTTTTGCAAATTCAAAAAAACGAGAAAGATAATGATCATAATTGCCGACAGTTTTTAGGCTGTTGCCTTTCTCGATTTCGACATGTTCTAGGAATTCTCTTTTTAGTTGTTCTAATCTTGTTGTCATTAAATATTATTATACTCCATAAAAACAAGTGTCGCAAAATGTTGTGATAAACAATAAAAACACAAACAGGTTTTTCAAAAAAGCAGGGTGTGGATAACAGTAGAGGCCTTGCCTCTGCCCGAGGCAAGGCCTCTACTGTCTAACAAAAGACCTTCCCGCGTGGGAAGGTCTTTTGTTTTAATTATCTAGCATATTCTATCATTCTGTTTTCGCGAATCATTGTAACTTTGATTTCACCGGGGTAGGTGAGTTCTTGTTCTATTTTTTTGGCTATTTCTCTTGCCATTTCTTTGGCTTCGATATCTGTGACTTTTTCTGGAGTAACAAAAATTCTAATTTCTCGTCCAGCAGATAGAGCATAAGATTTTTCTACTCCTGGCATGTCTTTGGTGATGGCTTCTAGCTCTTGTAATCTCTTTATGTAATTTTCAACACTGTCTCGTCTTGCTCCTGGGCGACCACCTGAAATCATGTCAGCTGTCTGAACAATGACTCCCTCTAGTGATTCGTGTGGGAAGTCGTCGTGGTGACTTTTCATTGCAGCGATAATCTTAGGGTCGGCTCCAAATTTTTGTAAAATTCTAATTCCAATATCGATGTGTGTTCCTTGGACTTCATGGTCTAGAGCTTTTCCTATGTCGTGAACCAGAGCGGCAGCCTTTGCCACCTGTACATCGGCCCCTAATTCTTCAGCAAGCATTCCAGAGATGTGTGCCATTTCGATAGAATGTTGCAAAACATTTTGTCCGTAGGAAGTTCTAAAGTAAAGTCTCCCAACGATAGCACTAATTCTTGGATCTAGATTAAAGATTCCACATTCGTAAACAGCCTGGTCTCCTTTGTCTTTAATAATCTTGTTTATATCTTCTTGGGCTTTTGCGACAACTTCCTCTATCTTTGCTGGTTGGATTCTACCGTCTAGGATTAAGTTCTCAAGTGCAAGTCTTGCAACTTGTCGACGAACAGGATCAAAAGATGAAATAACAATTGCTCCCGGAGTTTCATCAATAATTAATTCTACCCCCGCTTCTTTTTCAAAAGCACGAATATTCCTACCTTCTTTACCAATAATTTTACCCTTAATCTCATCGTTTGGAATATTTACAGAAGTTGTAAGCATTTCGCTGGCTGTTGATGATGCTAGGCGATTGATGCTCGAAGCCATAATGTCTTTAGCTCGACGATCAAGTTTTTCTGCATTTAGAGTCTCCATCTTTTGCATTCGAACTAGTAAATCTTCTTCGTATTTTTTCTCAATATTTACAAAAAGCATTTCTTTTGCGTCTTCGGTTGATAGTTTGGAGATTTTTTCTAGCTCTTTTAATTTTTCTTCTTCCATACCATCTACTCGCTCTTTTATTTTCTTAACCTCCTCTACTTTGTTTTTTACTTTTTCTACTTCTTTATCTATTTCAATCTGACGAGCATCGAGAAGTTCGTCTTTTTTAATTAAGCGACTCTCTGTTTGTTTCCATTCCTCTTCTTTTTTCTTGGTCTCTTTGTTGAGTTCTTCAAGATGATCTTCTGCTTTTTTCTTAGCTTCATCGATAATCTTTTGTGCGTCTTCCTTGGCGGCAAGCATTATTTGTTTAATCTCAAGTTCCATGGATCCTTTTTGACCCATTGAAATAATGAGACGCAAATAATAACCTATGCCGACTCCAACTACGAGTCCGATGATTATTATTAATATTGTACTCATGCGACTTTGTTGCCGCTTCTAAAACACAGGCTTTATGGCCGAACAAAAATTATTAACTTTTGATAAGAATCTCTTGTAAAAATAAAATGTGTTGTTCATAAAAGGAAAAAATCTGAATTCATTCTGTATTTAAAAAGCGGACATGTAATAAAAACTTTTAAATTTCGATATTTTTATAATACTCTAAAAACCTGGTTTTGTCTAGAACATAACAAAAACACTCCAGCAAGGAGTGTTTTTGTGTTTTGCTAAATTATTTTTTTGGTTTGAGTATTATTTCATCTACAATACCATATTTTTTGGCTTCATCAGATGTCATCCAGTAGTCTCGATCAGAATCTTTTTCTACTTGCTCTGGTTTCTTGTTTGTATTCTGGGCAAGAATTTTGTTTAAGTTATCCTTGGTGCGAAGGATGTGTTTTGCATTGATGGCGATATCACTGGCTTGCCCTTCAGCTCCGCCCATCACTTGGTGAATCATAACCTCTGAATTTGGAAGCGAAAATCTCTTACCTTTTTTGCCTGATGAGAGGATTAACGCTCCCATTGAAGCAGCGATACCAACACAAATCGTTGAGACATCGCTCTTTATAAAATTCATAGTGTCTATTATCGCAAGCCCAGCAGTGACGGATCCCCCAGGGGAATTGATATAAAGATGAATATCTTTTTTTGAATCTTCGTGATCTAAGAATAGAAGTTGGGCAATAACAAGGTTGGCAACATTGTCGTCTATTGGACCTCCAAGGAAAATAATTCTATCATTCAAAAGACGAGAATAAATATCGTATGCTCTTTCTCCGAATTGTGATTTTTCTATAACTGTAGGAATTAACATAAATTAAAAATAAAATTAAATTGTTATAGTTTCATTATATCATAAAATAGCTTTACAAATGGGTACGCAAATTTTTTACTAAAAATTTGCTCAGTTTTCGTTCCGCCGAGCTCAAAAGCCCCATTTGAAAGGCTATTTTATTTCCTATTGTTCATCAAGGAATTTAAATACTCTCTCATTTTCTAGCATTTGCTCCACGTAAGCTCTTGCTCGTGCTGGGTCTGCTTCTTTGTACATGGTTGTAATTTGTGCAACTTCTTTTTCTATTTCTTCATCTGTTGGCTTAAGATTTTCCTTGTCAGAAATAGAGTGAATTATCATTTGTAGTTTCGCACGTTTCTCAGCGTCATTGTGAAACTCTTTTCTCAGGTCCTCAATTGTTTTTCCGATTTGTTTTAAATAGTCTTCAAATTTAAATCCAACGTTTGTTATATCTGCTTCAAGTTTGTAGATTATTTTATCTATTTCGCTTTCAATTAAGATGTTTGGAATTTCTCCTTCAGATTGTTTCACCAATTCTTCAATGATTGCTAGTCTAACTTTATCTTTTTTCTCTGTTTCTTTTTCTGTTTTTAAATTTCCTTTTATCTTTTCTTTAAGTTCGTCAGCAGTTTTGAAATCTCCAAAAGTTTTTGCAAACTCATCATCAAACTTTGGCCATTCGTTTTCTGGAATTTCTTGATGGTGTGCTGCGTGCTCTTCTTCTGTTTCACCTTCTTTGTGTTCATGTGCGGGTCTGGCTTGCTCAGCTCTCATTTTGCGAAGATCATTGATAACTTTTTCTACATCAACTTCTTCCACTATAATTTCTTTTTTGTTTTCTTCCTTACTATTTTCTTTACTGGCAATTTTTTTGTAATCACCAAGTTTTATTTCAGGGAGAACAGCGGTGACGATTTTAAATTCTAGATCAGAACCTTTCCCGATTTTGGTAATAGAAATTTGTGGACGGCCAATAGCGTCTATCTTGTTTTCTTCAAGAATTTTCATGTAGTTATCATAAAGAGCGGCTTCTGCCATTTCCTCTAGAAGTTCCATTTCTGGGACGTTCTTTTTTACCACATCAACAGGAGCCTTGCCCTTACGAAAACCAGGTAATTCTACTCGATCATTAATCTTTGCTAAAGCTTTGTCTTCGTAATTAGCAAAAACAGACGCTTCTATTTTTCCTGAAATTTCGACTTCGCTTTTGTCTAATTTTTTAATATCTATTTTCATGTTATTTTATCTTAATCTGTTAATTTAATGCCCTTATCTTATACTAAAAATTAATAATTTTCAAACCAGCTTATTTAGTTTATTTATAGGTCTTTACCCCCTCCCCCGTCCATCAACTTACGCTATCGCGCAAGCTGATGGACGGGGGAGGTTTTATTTGTGGGGTTCGTAATTGCGTTCTAGTTTAAAAGTTTTAATATTCTCTTTTAGCTTAATAGATTTTACATAGTCTACGAATTCTTTAGGTAAAGGAGAGGGCCCTACCCAGACGCTTTTCTGAATCATAATAAAACCAAACCTAACAAGAGTGCGTCTGAACCAGTCCCTCTCTTTCTTTTTGTCTTCCGGTATGTCATACAATAATAGTAAATTTTTCGGACCATTATTTTTTTCTGAATTAAAATTTTTTAATTGAGGTTTTGTGTTTTTTTCTAAATAACTTTTACCGTTCTTGCTAATAGCAAAATGATTATTTAGTTTTTTTATGTGTCCACTTTTTTGGAGATGGTAAAAATTATTTCTTACTGACTCTTTTTTATAATTTCTAAGAGCGGGGAGAAAGAAGGCATTTACCGGCACGCCTTTATAGTAATATTTAGGAGTATTTAGTATCTCCAAAATTTCATCTTTCATAGACATAATATTATTATATCATCTTCCATCAACTTACGCTATCGCGCAAGTCGATGGAAGGGTTGCTGTAGTGCTGGAGAGGTTTTTGAGCGGTAGTATATTGTGTCGGGGTGTTTTTTGCGAGTTACAATATATTATGTTGGAGATTTTTTTGAGTTGTTATTTATCGTGTCAGAGTGTTTTCTGTGAGTTAAACCATATAACGACAAGAATGATTATTGCTCTGTTATTGAAAAAATTAAGAGAGCTTTAGATAAAAAAATAAAGAAATTGAAAATGAAAAAATAATCATATTAAAAATCCCGCAGATGCGGGATTTTTAATATGTTAATTTTAAGTTTTATATATTCATTATTCTGTTCCGTCATCAACGATTCCGTCGTCTAGCAAGTCTTCTTCGTTTTGGATGTTTTTAATTTCATCTTCTGCTATACCTTTAATGTCGATTCTCCATCCAGTAAGTTTTGCGGCTAGTCTAACATTTTGACCACCTTTACCGATAGCAAGAGATAATTGGTCTGGTGCTACTTCTAACACAGCCTTATGCTCATCTTCGTTGATTTCAATGCTTATAACATTTGCAGGAGATAGTGCGCTAGCTATATATTCTTTAGGATCAGATGACCATGGAATGATGTCGATTTTTTCCCCATTAAGTTCTCCCATGACCGTAGTGACTCTAACTCCTTTTTGACCAACGCAAGAACCGACTGGGTCAACATGTTCGTCATTAGAATAAACTGCCATTTTTGACCTGCTCCCAGCTTCTCTGGCGATTGATTTTATTTCTACAACTCCAGAGGCTATTTCAGGAGCCTCCATAGCAAAGAGTCCTTCTATGAATTCAGGATGAGTTCGAGAAAGTTTTAGGTTTACTCCGCGTGGACTTTCTTCTACTTGGTAGAGATAAGCTTTGATTCGATCTCCACGGCGGTATATTTCTCCAGGGATTTGCTCCTCTGACAATATCATTCCACTGGCACGATTGAAATCAATGTAGACAACTCCGCGCTCAATCTTGGAAACGAAACCATTAATAATTTCTCCTTCTTTTGCCCCATATTCTTCAATGATGACACTTCTTTCGGCCTCACGGATTTTTTGAATGATAACTTGTTTAGCTGTTTGAGCGGCGATTCTTCCGTAATCTTCTTGCGGTTCAAGAGGGAAGACTAATTCTTCTTCTGGCTTCGCATCGCTTTTTATTTTTTTTGCATCCTCTATAAAGATGTGATGTTCTTCGTTGTATCTTACTCTTTCGTCATCTTCTGCGATTTCGTCGTCTTCATTTTCTTCGGTTACAATTCGAACCATCGAGTCATCAACGACAATTTTAATTTGGAAGAATTCTACCTTACCTGAATCTATATCAATAGTGGCTCGAACAATTTGTCCTTTTTTGCCGTAATCTTTTTTGTAGGCAGCGGCTAAGGCTTGCTCGATAGCATCTATGATTTTTTCTCTTGGTATTTTCTTTTCTTCTTCTAACTGCTCTAAGGCAGATCTCATTGTTTTTAGGTCTAACATATATTTATGAAGGAGGTATTCTTAAGGTTCCTCTTAAAAAACAACCCTCTTTTATTAAGTTGTTATTAAATTTTAAACACCAACTGTGTTTGAAAAACACAGTTGCAAACTCCTTATTTTTTAAAATAAAAGCCCGGTTCTGCGACGGACTTATATGAGAATCATACTTTGGAAACATTCAAAAGTCAAACATCAAAATTATACTTATTCTTTTAATAGACAATTTGATATGTTATACTTATAGATAACCATTTATTATTATTTAACTATTAAATTCAATGAGATTAACAAAAATTTATTTAGTAATTGGACTTGTTATTTTGTCGACTTTTTTTGCTAGTAACGTGTTGGCAGAAAACGAAAAACCTGAAGCAACAACGAACAAGGTAACTTTAGCGCAAGTTAATATTCAGGATGTGAAAATTATTTCCCAAAAAGAAAACACTCTTGAGATATCTTTTAATTTGAACAATCGAGATGGCGCTCAGTCAGGAGTAAGGTATGGAGTAAAATTAATTGAGTCTGTTGGTGGAAGACTAAAGACGGTAGAAGAATATGTCTACCCAGAGGTTTTGAGCTTGGCAGAAAATACTACAACTGAAAAAACAATTTCATACACCCCTTCTTTTTCTATTAAGGGTGAATATGAAGTAGTGGTTTCTGCAAGAAATTATAGCGGACTCTTGTTGGGTGCATTTAATTTGGGCAAGGTGGTTTTTACTGAGCAACCGAAGACAATAGAAATCATTTCTGAAACTTGCTCTACTTCAATCGAGAGAGCTAACAAAAGTGCAGTTGATAAAAACACTCAAACAATTCTAGTCTCTGCTGGAGACAAAATATCTTTGAGTTGTATTGTTAAAAATAATTTATCAGAACAAGTTTCTGTCACTCCGCGATATGAAACATATATAAAAACGCTATATGGAGAAAAAATTACTGGATTACCAGAGTCAAAGGATGTGATATCTCTACGACCTTTAGAGGAGAGAAATTTTGTTTTTGCTATTCCTAGAAGTGAACTTCCACAATCTTACTTAACTATGGTATCTGTGGGTAACGAAAAAATTCAATCTAATTCAATCCAAATGTCTTACACCGTCTCCGGTCTCAGTGCCACAATCCAGAACGTCTCATTGGATAAGAACTCATACAAAGCAAACGAGACTGCAAAGATTGCATTCTTCTGGACTTCATCTGCTACAAATAGAGAGGAATTAACATCCATCTCTCTAAAAGCTGATATTGTTAATAAGAATAAGAGATCTTGTATAGAGAGTCCAATAAATACCCAAATGGCAGGAGTTGGATTCATTGAAATACCAGTAACTATTAGTAAATCATGTGATGATCCTGAAGTAACCATCTCTCTTTATGATGCATCAGGAAAAGTACTTGATCAAAAAGCTTTAATATTTGAAGCTAACGAAGAAACCAATCTATTCGCAGGAAAACTAGGTATCATTGCTATTGTAATTATTGTTCTACTAGTATTAACTGGATTAATTCTTTACTTTAAGAATCTAAAAGACAAAGATGGAGGTGACAAACCAAAGAGTGGTCACATAGAAGGAGCTGTGCTTGCTATATTCTTTGTCCTTTCTGTACTTCTTGTTCCGTGGGGTGAGGTGAAGGCGGATACGATATATGTTAGTCCTTCTGGAACCAGTGGTGTGTATCCCGGGGATACTAGTCAGGGGGTTATGGTTCTTAACTTCAATTTAGATAAAAATACATATTCTCCTGGTGAGTATATAACGTTAGAGACAACGGCTTCTTATATTTTCAACGGACCTGATTGTTCTACCATTAATTTGAGTGCCGCTTCTTCTAGCAATTCGCAATATGAGAGTATCGATTTTAATGGTGAAACCATCATATGTCCAGATTGGGAATATGGTGCAACCACTAGTCTGTATGCTGGATCAAGTGCGGGATCATATAATGTCTATATCTCGGGAACAGTTTATTTGAGAGGTTATTATGCCGCTAATGTTGGATGGCAGATGGGCTACAATGTTTCTTCTCCGGTTAGTGTGACAATATATGCAAAGAATGTTAACACAGGAGTAGAATCAACTGATTCTATATCAACAACTTCTGGTCAGCCAGTAGATATTAGATGGACCACGCAAAATGCAACATCTAGCACTGTTTGTACTTGTAGTATTTCTACAGGTGGATCATGTAGTCAATCAACTGGGCTTGATACAAACTACACTTCTTTTATCGCTGGAAGATTTTATCCCACAACCACCACAACATATGCTGTTAATTGCCCATAATCAGCTCCTTGACTTTTCCCCAATTTTATACTATACTTTAAACAAAGCAAATTAAAAAATATAACCATGAAAAAGTCTATAATCCTTTCAGTGGTTTTGACCATCCTAGCTTTAATGTTTACAGGATGCGAAAAACCGGAGCCACCAGCTCCAGTGGTTTTCTATACGCTCTCTACCATTATAAACGGTAAAGGGTCGGTAAACCCAGATAAACTGTCAGGAATAGTGCTTGGCAGTAATGTAAACTTGAAGTTTACACCAGAAATTGGATATTCACTTTACTCGGTTAAAATAAACGGAGTAAAGATTGAAGATATTCAACCTTCCACAACAGAAGCTTCTTACACCATTCAAAATATTAACAAGAATCAATATGTTGAGGTGGTGTTTGAAGAAACAGATGTTCTAATCTTGTCTGCTAAATCCACAAATGAAAAACCGTGGATGCTGACCAGAATTGGACTGTATAAGGTTGAGGATGGTGTTTTTCTTGCAAACATAGATTTAACCGAAGCAGAATTAACAGATAGATATTATTTGCTCTATCCGTCAATGAAAACCGTAGTTTATCAATTAGACGGAGGAATTCGTAATGGGGAGTGGAGTTTAAAACAAAGAGTTTTAAGACTTGGCAGTGCTACAACTTATGAAGTTTTAGAGCTAACCAGTAATAAATTTGTTTTTAAAGCTCCGCCTATATGGAGTGACGCAGACAAGTGTTATATTTATGCTGTATATACTCAAGAAAGAAAATAATTTCTTTCTAGAATAATACTAGACCGTTTCGGTTAAAACCGAAACGGTCTTTTTAGTTTTCAAACTAATGATACCTTTGACGATATTGTTAATTTAATTTATTTAAACGTTTGTCTTGTAGTAGCTTTTTTATTTCCACAATATAGTTTTCTGATATTCTGTGATCAGTATTTTTAATTAGAATATCTCCTTTTTCATTTTCTTTATCTCCGTAAATTAAAATCGAGGGAGATTTTATTTTATTTTTTAAGTTATTTTTTATATCATCCAGTATTTTTTTACCAATGACTTCTCTGAGTATTTTTTCTTGTTCGCCACCCCCGAAATGTCTAAGAGGAGTCATCGATGCAAAAATAGTTAAAGCACATTTATTTTCTTGGGAAACTAATCTGGCAAGTAGTGCCCCCATTGAAAAACCAAATAAAACTGAGTTTGGTTCAACATCAAAAATCTGCTTGGATAATTTTTCCTTCCAATTAATATTTTTAAAAACAATGTCAAAACCTAGGTCTTGAATTTCTCTTGCAAGATTTTGATATTGTTTTCTTTTGGATGTTTCTTCCCATCCTGGGATTATGTAAAATTTTGGTTTCATTTTAAAAAATTTTGGCCTTTTTTAAAATAAGGCCAGAATATAATTACTCGGGAATATCAAATTCATTGCTTTTGACTCCCATTACAAACGCCTTCCACTCTGCGTGGCTGAAAAATAGAGTATTTTTAAGTTCGTCGTTTGAGTTTCGCACAGCAACCCCTTCTTTTTTGATGGCAACAGCCACACACGTTTTGGGGTTATTTTTTGACCACTTAGACAACTTAAAATCTGAATCTTTGGTTCTGAATTTTTTAATCATTTCTAACACCTCCTTTTTAAGTAACAAAATCGAAGTTTCTTTGATATCAATTATATTCTCGGATTAAAATAAAAGCAACAATTATAAAGTTTAGTCAAGTTTGTTCTTGTTAATTTTATTTATTAATTGATATATAATATGTAAAGCATGATAAAAATTATCTACAAAGGAGAAGATCTAAAAGGAATTGAAAAAGAAGTAGAGAAAGCTTACAAAATAGCCTCAAGTGTTTTCGGGATAAAAATTCCAGCTATTGTGGTTAGAGTTCATGAAAACAGGAATAGTTACGATAAAAAATTAAATAAATTGTCTCCAAATTGGGAGGTGGCAACTGCATATAGGAGCAGAGAAATAGACATATTGAGTCCAAAATCTTTTCAAAAAGAAAGTCCTCATTCTAAAAAAGAATTTTCTCAGGTTTTAGTTCACGAGTTTGTGCATTTGATGATCTCAAAAACGGCAAATGGAAAAACTGTTCCTTTGTGGCTCAATGAAGGCTTGGCCAAATGTATTGCTCGTCAGCAAAATGGATCAAAAGAACCATTATTTATAGAAGATGGCTTTTGCGAAAAACTCGGAACCCAAAGGGGGTGGGACGAACATGTTAATTATTCTGCGTACTCCATAGCGGCCCTTTTTGCTAAATTTTTAATTAAAGAATATTCTTTTTTAAAAATTAAAAAATTAATAAGCTCATTAGATAGAATTTATAATTATTCTAATTTTAAAAAAACATTTAATGCAGTTTACAAAATAGACATAGAAATATTAGAAAAAAAATTTATATCTGAATTAAATAAAAAAAAATAGATTAAACAATAAAATGAAAAAATACAAAAAACTTATACTAAAAGATTTTGGAGTAAAAAGAGAAGAAAAAGTTCTAGGAAACGGTTGCAGTGTGGTTTTATATGAGAAGAAAAATTCTCCTTTGTATTTTGGTGTAAGGTTTTTGGCAGGTTCTCGTTTTAACGATAAAGATGGTTTAGCTCATTTTGTAGAACACATGTTGGTTTCAGGAACAGAAAAATTTAAATCAAAAGATCTTCTGTCTATGTACTTAGAAAGATATGGTGGATCATTTGGACTTTCAACAAACAATAATTTTATCAACATAAATGCGGAGATAGGCGAAGTGTCAGATATTGATATTTTATTAGATTTCTTGAATGAAATAATTAATAATCCATCCTTTAATAATAATTCATTTTTAACAGAAAAAAAGTCCATTATCAATGAAATAGGGAATGCTAACACTCTGCCCGCTAAGTTTTTTGGAGAGATATTTTTAAATACATTTTACAAAAACACACCCCTGGAAAAGAACAACTTGGGGACAGAGGATAGTGTCAACAGTATAGAGTTAAAAGATGTAATAGGTTTTTATAAAAAAAATATCACTGCGCAAAATTGTACTATTGTAGTAAGTGGAGATATAAAAATAAAAAAATTACTGAGAAAAATAGAGCAAAAAATAAAATTCAAAAACTTAGGAGAGAATAAAATAAATAAAAAAATTCACCCACTTCCCAACAACGGAGAAAGGGTTTTAGTTGAAAATACTATTTCAAATCAGTCTTTAATTACTATTGGTTTCAGGGTGGGCACTAAATTTGAACAGAGCCCAGAACTGGAACTTATCAAATATATTTTAGCCGGGGGAAGGGCTTCTCGGCTAGAGAAAAAATTAAGATATGAAAATGGTTTAGTCTATTCGATTTCTGCTAATTATGATACATATCAGGACGCAGGTGGTTTTTTTATAAAAACATCTACGTCAGCTAAAAATGTAGAAAGAGTTATAGAAATTATTTTGTCAGAAATAGAATCAATAAAAAATAATGGTGTGACTGAAGAAGAACTTGATTTTGTGAAAGACAAAATATACAAATCTTCCAAAAAAGATTTTCAGACTTCAGAGGATTGGATTAATGCAAATTCTTCCAGAGAAGCTTTGTGTAAAGACGGTAAAACCAATCTGGATTTTATAAATCACATGATGGTCGTATCAAATAGCGACATTGTCAAAATTGCCAGTGAGTATCTGCTAAAAGAAAGAGCTTTTATCGGGCTTTATGACAAGAGTGCGAACGTAAATTAATCTATGGAATAATATCGTTTTTAGGTGTTGACAAAGTATTTTTATAGAGTGATAATTTTAAAAAAGCTCTTGTTTGAAAATTTTTAAAAGGAGGTGTTTAAAATGAAATCAAAACTCAGATTTATGCGAATGACAGTCGGTAAAAAATTAACTGCTGATGATGGAGATGACCTGGATGATCAGGATGGAGGATACTGGGAAGGTGAAATTGATGAACTAGATGACCGGTAGACAAACAACCTCGATATTTTTTTTAAAAGGCATATTTATATGCCTTTTATCTAATAAAAATAATCATATTGTAACTACTCTTTATTTTTAGACATATTTATAAGAATTTCAAGATTATCGTCTTTTTCGAGGCGATTTTTCTTTTTATGCCCACATGTTACACATTCGTGAATAACTGAATATTGTCCATTTATTATCTCAAAATCAATAGGTCTCATCAAACCACCGCACTTTGCGAGTCTGTCTCCAGGATTTAGGTCGACATGTTTGCTGAAAAGACACTTTGGGCAGTGGTTGGTATAGCCATTTCCGATTGTTTCATGACCACAATTCTCACAAATGAAATTTTCTGTATTTTTTATGAAACTTTTCATACCCGAAGTATATCTTACTTTTCCCCAAGATTAAACTAGCTGTGGATAAATCGATAATATTGTAGATTTTTGTTTTATTATTATGCTATAATAAGTACAATAATATCAATAACTTTTAAATTTTTATTTTTATGAAAAAAACAAAAAAAATCTCAATTATCTCTGCAATAATCGCTCTCGTTTTTGTGAGTGGTTTACTGGTTTTATCTCATAGTCAAACGTTGGCTTATGTGAGTGGAGGGCCTGGGGTACAAACAGCAGGTGGTGATGGAGATAATGATCCTTGTGCCAATTATTCTTCGGATCAAGATTCTGCTGAAAACGAAGCCTGTGGAGGAGGCGGTGGAGGGACAAGTGGTAATCCTTATCAACCTCCAAAGGAAGAACCTAAAAAGGAAGAACCTAAAAAAGCGGCTTTTGCTGAGGTGACGGTGTTTGTACAAGATTCTTCTGTTGATCCTGTGCCAACAGGAAAAATAACCGCCGATAGAAGTAGTTGCGTAATAGAAGATGGGAAAAATACTTGTGATGTTAAATTTACATGGAGTGTAACTAATCCCGATCCTGAAAAAGTGGCTACCGTAAAAAGAGATCCTGTCGCAGGGCCAGTGATTAACAAAAATTCAGGAAGTGAGATCTTGCCTGTTTATTATTGGTTAGATTCAGAACAAAATATATCGAAGTATTCCTTAATTATAGACAAGGTTTATAAAACAACTAACCCTGATGGTACGGTGACAACTAAAAATAGCTTAATCCTAGATAGTGCTTCGGTAAAAGCTACTTGTAAAACAGGTTCTAGTTGGGTGGCTAGTTTAAATCAATGCGTAAGAAATGTGAGTGTAAATAAATTTAGCACATCAAATTGTATTATTCCTGAAGGGGGTAGTAGCTGCAATGCAAATATTTCTTGGGAAGTAAGCGGAGGTACTGGAAATTTTGCTGTAACTACCACTAATAATATTATAGTGGCGTCTGGAAAATCTGGGAATACTACTTATGGAGTAGAGTATCCATCAAGAGATTTCTATTTATATAATGATGGTAACGAACTCGCTAAAGGTAGGTCTTATTCAGATTGTGTAGAAGGAACTGCGTGGAGTATGGGAGAGAAAAAATGTATTTCAGTCTTACCACCAGAACCACCAATAATAGAACCTGTTTGTCCTTCAGGAACTATTTGGGATGAATTACAAAAAAAATGTGTGACAATGGGACACGATTGTCCTTTAAGAACAACGTGGAGTGAAACCCAAAAAGCATGTCTTTGTGATAATGGAGCCACAAACCCTCCGACTTGTAACCAAGGCTTGCTAAGTTTTGACGTTAAAGATTGTATCATTAAGCCAAACGAAAGCACTTGTCAGACCAAGTTAAATTGGGCAAGCACGCTAAGTGGTTCATTTGGAATCACTACTCCAGAACAAATTACAGTATCTGCAGCTTCTTCAGGTACAGATGTCCCTTATACAGTTGAATATCCTTCAAGAAAGTTCTTCGCTTACAATAACGGAAACTTGGTAGAGGAAAAAGTTGCTTACGCAAAATGTGAAGAAGGAAATATTTGGAGCATGACAGACAATAAATGTGTTTCTGAAATGCTTTGTGCTGGAGAATTAGAAAGGGATATTTACTTTGATTGTCCAGTAGGATATGAAGGAAAGATTATCAGAAAGCAATTTAAGACTTTCCCGGGATGTGCATTTGAAGAGCCGGCAACAGAAGAAAATACTGTTTTGATAAATAATAATTGTAGATCAAAAGACGACCCTGATCCTCAATGGACAGGAAGAAGTTGTAATGAGTGTAGCGAAGGGGTAGAACAAGTTTATTGTACAGAAACAAACGAAAATGGTGATGTTAGAGAATTTATAATGAACTGTCCAGGTGATGTTGGTGGAGGAGGTTCAGGACAATCAGTATTGAATATAGAAATCAAAGCAACTCCTGAAAAGATAATGAAAGGTAGGCTTTCAACTATAACATGGTCTTCAAATGCAGATTCATGCAGGGCCATTCCAGTTCCCGGTTATCTAAATGATTTTAATACAGGAGAAGGAAATCGTCCAAATGGATTTGATACAGTTAAACCTCTTTCAAATAATCTATACAAAATAGAATGCACGAAAGGAGAAATTACTGAATCAAAGATGATAGAAGTAAAAGTAAGCAGTCTTAATATTATTGAGTTGTAATATAAATGAATTATTTTAACAAACTCAAAAAAATAGTTTTTATTTTAACGATAGTTTTATCAATCGGTTCTTTCTTGAATACCGCATCAGCAGCGTACGATGATGTGACTGTAGTTGTAATCACTGGATCAATCTCTGCTCCCAACTGTACTATTTCATCAGGAGCAAGTAGT
>CAYPQU010000009.1:0-19206 GCA_964412965.1 uncultured Candidatus Saccharibacteria bacterium
TTCTTTTTTGCAGTTGAAGGGACTTGAAAGACGGAGCGCGACGGCGCGAGTCGGGCGAGAAAGCGAACTCTTGGAGCTTTCGTAAGACTTTGAGCGTTTTGTAATCAAAATACGAAAGGTGTACAGAATCTGTAAGATTCGCAAGATTTTTCAACAGAAAAATCTTTGTGACCAAGCCCCTCATTTTGAATATTATTCATGCATAAATATCTAGACACAGACAAAATTTTTTGACAAAAATCTTTTTTAGGAATAAAATTAAATTCAAAAGAACACAAAACTAAATACATCATGAGTAGAGATACGGATTTAGATGATCTGTGTAACGGTCGGATGTACATTACACAAGAGCACCATCGCCGCCCCCGCTCACTGGGAGGTAAAGATGACTTTTCTAACATCTCTTATGTTAGAAAAAAAGATCATTGCGCTTGGCATTTGCTGTTTGGTAATATGAACGCTTACCAAATCGCAGATTGGCTTAACCATCACCTGATTCAAAATAAACCCGAAAATGCAAAGATCGTTTGCGAGTTTATTAATGGCTCAGAAGTAAAAATCCAAGGAGAAAATAACTCTAAAAACAGAACAAAAACCCTAAAGGCCTGGTCTCGTCTATTTGGAGGAATGTCCTTCAAAGATGCTATTGCATGTATAAATAACATGTGGCTCGATCCAAGCTACCACCTCTATGTTCGTGAGGAATGATTTAATGAAAAAGTCAGACCTTTACACGGCCTGGCTTTTTATATTACCTCTAATTCCTCAAAAAAGTTTTCATACATTTTTATAGCTCTTCTTGCTTCGTTTTGGTTGAAAGCAAAGTCAGACCCCTCATGAGCTATTTGATTTCTTATTATATGTGCCTTCCAAGCATCATCAATATACTGATATCCACTCCCTTGTGCGTCTTTCAATAATTCAGACAGTGTTTCTCCTACTAAATCTTTATCTCGTAAAAACTCTTCAAGCATCAGGTCTGCTTCTATTACAGCGACTCTCCAATCAGAAGGATTCAGACTTTCCACTAAACTCAAAACATAATGCCATCTTGGGTCTGCACTTCTTTCTTTTTGTTTTTTCTTAAAAAGAGAATCTGCTATTGCTTGGTTAATTCTTTCTTTTTCATCCTCCCTCAATTCTCTGGCTCGCACTATAGTATATGTAATAATAGCAATACAAAAAACAGATAGAATTCCAGATATCAAACCTACCAAATCCCAAGTTTCAGGATTTAAAATGTAAGTTAATGCTGTTTTGACCCAATCACTAATTAAACTAAAAATATATTCTATGTTTAAATAATGCGGAGTAAAAAGAGGTTTTTCTATTACTTTATCTATAATCTCGTTTTGCATAAAAATTTGTTACTGACTATTTAATTCTTTTTCAAAATCCTTACCTATTGTGAAAAGTATATCTTCTCTTAAAAATGGAGCAGTAATTTGCAAACTAAAAGGAAGACCATGTTCATCTTTACCGGCTGGAATTGCGATAGCTGGAACATCTGCCAAATTAGCTGGTGCTGAATAAATATCACACAGGTACATTGAAACAGGGTCATTTAATTTCTCTCCTAACTTAAAAGGTAAAAATGGTACAGCTGGAGTAATAAAAGCATCTACCTCTTCAAAGGCTTTATAGAGTGCGTCCTTTATCATCTTGCGGACAATGATTGCCTTGTTGTAATAAGCATCATGATAGCCATGTGATAGGACATAAGTCCCCAATAGGATTCTTCTTCTTGCCTCTTTTCCAAAACCGACACCTCTACTTTTAGTATAGACATCCAAAAGATTATTCGCTTTCACGTTAAGCCCATATCGAATACCGTCATACCTCGCAAGATTGCTCGAGACTTCAGCAGGCATAAGAATGTAGTAAACAGCAAGGGAGTATTTTAAAATAGGTAAATGGATGTCGACAATCTCATAACCTGCCCTTTTTAATTTTTCACAATTTTCATTAAAATTATCTAGAACATTTTTATCTATACCCTCTCCAGACAAAAATTCTCTTGGTACTCCAATTTTTTTCTTTAGACTCTTGCCTTTTATTATTCTTTTTTCTTCTGGAATAGAAGTACTATCTTTTTTGTCATATTTTGAAATGCTTTTAAAAATAATTTCAACATCAGCTACTGTTCTACCCATGGGGCCAACCTGATCAAGAGAACTCCCCATAGCGATAATTCCAGACCGAGAAACTGCCCCATACGTAGGTTTTAGGCCTACAAGCCCAGTAAAGGCAGCCGGCTGCCTTACAGAACCACATGTTTCCGTACCTAGGGCTACTAGAGCCATCTCACCTGAAACAGCCGCAGCAGAGCCACCTGACGAACCACCTGGTACTCGGGATTCATCGAGAGGGTTTCGTGTAACTCCAAACGCACTAGTCTCTGTTGAAGACCCCATGGCAAACTCATCCATGTTTGTTCTTCCTAGAAAAATAACTCCTTCTTCTTTCAGCTTTTCTATAACAAACGAATCGTATGTTGCCACATAGTTTTCTAATATACGAGATGAAGCAGAAGCCTTATGTCCTTCGTAGAGAATATTATCTTTAATCGCCATTGGAATACCAGTAAGCAGAGTTGCTGTTCCATTTTTAAACATATCTTCTGCTTTTTTTATACCATCTTCTATATCATTAAAAATCTCCAGATAAGCGTTGATGGTAGAATTCCTTGCTTTGATATTCTCCAAATAAAAACTGGTCAAATCTCGAACAGTAATTTCTTTGTTCTTTAATAATTCGTGAGCTTTTTCAATTGTAAGATTTTTTAAATCCATTTTTTTTACATTATTTTTCTAACCTTAATAAATCCATCCTGTGTATCTGGAGCGTTAGCCAATATCTTGTCGGCTCTTTCTTTGTTGCCATCCAAGGCAACATCCTCTCTCGTCACGTTTCTTGTAAAATAATCTTCTGGTTTTTTATCATGATCAATTATTTCTCCTGAAACTTCTTGTACTTGTCCAACATATGCCAAAATAGACTCGAAATTCTTGACAATTTCTTTCATTTCTTCTTCGCTCATGTCTATACGAGCTAGATCTGCTAGTTTTTTAATCTCATTACTATCCATATATTAAAGAATAGCATATTTTAAAGTCTTTTAAAATCGAAAAATACCAAAATTCCTTTTTACATATTTGTAAGCTATCACTTACAAATATGTAAAATTAAGTTTATTTAGTTTTTAAAAGTCTTTGTTAATAAATATCTAAAGCTACACTTATATCATCTTTAAAAATTCTTGTTCTGAAATAACTTTTATTTTTAATTTTTCTGCTTCTTTTAATTTGCTTCCAGGATTATTCCCCGCTAGAACAAAAGATGTCTTGGAGGAAACAGAACCAGAAACCTTCCCTCCTTTTTCTAGTATTCTTTTTTTGGCATCTTCTCTAGACATAGTAGTGAGTGTCCCTGTTAAAACAAAAACTTTCCCAGAAAAAATTCCTATCTTTTTTTCTTCTTTGATAATTATTACCCCGTTATTTTTTAATTTTTCTATGAAGCGTAAGTTGTTTTTATCTTTGAAAAATTCATAAATACTCTTAGCAACAACAGGCCCAATGTTTTCAATATGATTTATTTCATCCTGATTAGCAATAATTAATTTATCTAATGAATGAAAATAATTTGCTAAATCTATGGCGGTCTGTTCTCCTACATGAATAATTCCGAGAGCATAGATAAAACGCCAGAATGGGATTTTTTTGTGTATATTTATGGATTTAATTATGTTTTCGGCTGATTTATCGCCAAACCTTTCTAGCGAAGCAAGATCAGATTTTTCGAGAGTAAATAAATCTGCCGCATCGCTTATAAGACCTTCTTCTTTTAATCTGTCTAAAATTTTAGGTCCTATTTCGTAAATCTCTAAAACATTCACGAAGTGTTGCAACCCTCGCCTATTTCTTGCAGGACAATTTTTATTTGAACAATAAAAAGCCACAGATTCACTCGACCCAGACTTCTTCTCAATTTTACCACTACATACCGGACAAAAGTTTGGCATTTCAAAATATTTTTCCTTGCCAGTGCGTAGTTCTTTTAGTACTCCAACTACAGCCGGAATAACATCACCTGCTTTTTCAATTATTACAGTGTCCCCTATCTTAACATCTAGTCTTTTGATTTGATCATAGTTGTGAAGTGTAGACTTAGAGACCGTAGATCCTGCAATTAATGTTGGCTCGAAATGTGCAACAGGAGTTAGAGCTCCAGTCCTACCAACATTTACTGAAATATTTTTTAGTTTTGTTGTGGCCTGTTCTGCTTTATACTTATAAGCTATCTTAAATCTTGGAGCCTTTCCCACCACCCCAAGAACTTCTTGTATCTTAATATCTTCCACCGACACAACTATGCCATCTGTACCAAAAGGCAAATCATGTCTCATGTCTTCTAACTCTTCTATAAAACCAAAAACATCATCAATGCTTTTAGCTTTTTTATTGTAGGTGTGCGTTAAAAACCCCCATTCTTTCAAGTATTTTTGTTTTTCAGATTGATTATCTATTTCAAAATCTGTTTCTATTATTTCCCAAGGGTAAAAACTGAGCTTTCTTTCTTTTACTAAATTTGGGTCAAGTTGTCTCATGCTTCCGGCTGCGGCATTTCTTGTATTAGCAAAAAGTGGTTTATTGTTTTTTTCTTGCCACTTATTTAAATCTTCAAAAACTTTTTTGAGCATTATAATTTCCCCGCGAATTTCTGCATATTTAGGATATTCACCAGAAAGCTTTAAGGGTACAGACTCTATCATTCTTAAGTTCTCTGTTATGTCTTCCCCCACCAATCCATCTCCACGAGTAGCACCTTTTACAAATAAACCGTTCTCGTAAATCAAAACGGCTGACAACCCATCTAGTTTCAACTCGCAAAAATAATCTATTTTTTTATTAATAATCTTGCAAATCCTTTCTTGCCAGTCTTTAATTTCTTCAAAAGAAAAAACATCATTTAAACTGGTCACCCTTGAACCATGATTAACTTTAGAAAAAGAATCAAGTGGCTTACCTCCAATTCTCTCAAGCGGTGTTCCTTTTTCAAATTCTGGATATCGTCCTTCTAAAAACCTCAATTCCCTAACAAGAGAATCATAGATTTCATCGGAAACAGACGGGCTGTCTAATTCGTGATATTCCTTTTGATATAAAGATATTAATTCTCTTAAAACATTTATTCTCTTTAAATCATGAGAATTATTTAAAAGTTTTGAGTTTTCATTTACCATAGTTTTATTCGTAAACAATTTTAATCTGTCTTTCTACGGTTCTTATATTGTTTTTATTGCATATATTATATCCATTTGCAATAATCGTTGTACTGTTTCCATTTTTTGTCGTACTAACCCGATAACAAGGAGTCAAACTTGAACCGTCAGAACCAGATGGTTCTATTGTGTAATTTCCACTAATCTCAGGATTTACATTCATGTTAAAACCACCACAAGACCAAGGGTAATTCTCTAATAATTCAAAATCAGTGATGGTATTCATTATCTCCATGTCAAACAAAAGAGCGCAATCAGAAGCGGTGTCTGCCATATAAAAAGCCGTCTGCGAATCTCTTGCCAAAGAAGACAAGACAATTTGTTTATAAATTGCATTAGATATGCCCGCAGCAATAACAGAAATAGCACTAACAATTATCACAGTAAATAAAATCGCGTAGCCTTTTTGATTTTTTTTAAATATCTTAAACATAAATTATTGCCATTTTGATAATGTAGTGGTAAGAGTTCTCGATTTATTTAAATTACCATTTTTCCAATTAACCTTTGCCGTAACAAGAAGCTGGTCTTCTCCTTGATTGACTACGGTAAGAGTTCTCTTAAAATTTGTTCTTGTTTTTCCAGAAATTCCGCTTGGGTGATTGCTGGTCAAATAAAATGAACCACTTGAGGCTGTTTCATCTAGATATAAATACCGACAACTATCATTTGAACAAGAGAAAACATTGGGTCCGCTAGGAACATGCACATCTAGTGTGCATCCAATAGTAGTGTTTTCACATTCAGCGCTGTCATATATAGAATAAAAATTATTCCAAGCGGTATTTATATCATAGTCTATACTTAAAAAAACTCTAGTATCTCTGTCGTTTCTAACGAAATCGATAGCTTCTTGTAGTAAAAAATTAGCAGTAATCTCATCTCTTGCGTATTTAGTCGCAAACAAACTGTCAGAAACAACTGTCATCAATCCAACAACCACAAAAGTAAGGACAAAAATGGCAGTAAGAGCTTCAACCAAAGTAAAACCTCCATTTTTATTTTTTATGGATTTAATTATTTCTATTTTATTTTTAATATTTCTCACCATCATATAATTTTAATAATTTCTTTGAGACGCCATGGTTTGTATCATAAAAGAAGCAGGTTTGCCTTTCACATCAATTGTTCCTTTTAGTAATATATATACATTAGCCTGAGTTGAATCATACGGATCTGACCCGCTAACATAAAACATTAACTTGTTAATATTTATATCGGACGAAACTATTTCTATACAACCACTCTCTACCGTCCCAACACATCTTTGAATAGTATAGTTATCCACCCCTGTTTCTCTTTTTTTCAATCGATAACTAACCCGTTCGTCTGCGAGCTGTCCATCTAATTGTGGGACAAAAGAGAATAAAGTCTTACCCACAGTAGAACAATCGTTGTGAGCGCTTAAACTATCTGGAATAGTATCCCCGCAATAGTAATTTACCCCCATTCTTATTGATCTAGTCATACTCTCCATAGCAAAACTGATATTGTCCATTGAAAAACGAAGCCCTCTAGAATCTTTAGACGCCCCCATTAGTGCTAACAATGACCCAATAGAAGAAATCACAATGACAACAAAAACAGTCGTAGCAACCATGAGTTCCACCAGCGTAAATCCTTCTTCTTTTTTAATTCTATTTCTTTCCATAAACATATTATTCTGATACGCTTATTTGCCCGCTATTTGAAATTCTAATAGACCTAATCGTCTCCACTCCCCCAGCATTATTTTTAACTTCTATTTTCACGTAAACAGCCTCTGTGGAGTCTAATAAACAATATTGACTTACAGGATTGCTTCTATAGCAAAATATAGGTTCTGGATTTGGTCTATAAAAAAGAATGTCCAAAACATCCCCAGTCGATAGTGTTGCTTTGAGTGAATCTCCTGCGCCAAATACTTTGATACTAGATATTTCATCAGAACTTAGTATTTTTAGTATTTCTAAGCACTCATTATTAACTACAGGAACTCCGCATCCATTATATGCCCCATAATCATATCTCTGATTTGGCTCTGATGACCCCATTTCGGCAAAAACAACAAATGACTTGTTTGAACTTTTATACTCTTCTCCTGAAATAAGTGGTTTTATACTAAATCTTACTCCATACCCTCCAATAAAAGTATTGTTAATTCCTCGCACTCCTATCGCATAACTCTGAGCTTTTCTGACAGAAAGAGCTATGTCATCTACAAGGTTTTGCGTAGACATTGAAGAGTTGAATTGACCATAGTTAAATACAGTTACAGCACTGATAACCACGAATATACCTACCACCACCATCATCTCTAGTAGTGTTGCTCCTTTTATATATTTAGTTTTAAAACTAAAGTTAACCATTAGTAAATTAAAATGTTAATATTTTAATTAAGGTACTAAAATTAAATCCAAAAAGGAAAGTTATAAAAATACCCAATATCAGAAAAGGGGCGAATGGAAGTTCTGACTTAAAACCAATCTTCTTTTTTGATAAAAACATTAATCCGAGACCTATTATGGCTCCAGACCAAAAAGCTAAAATGATAGCAAATACTCCGCTTGATAATCCGAGCATCCAACCTATCCCAAGCATCAACTTTACATCTCCAAACCCCATTAATCTGCCCTTAGAAAACAACCAGATTAAAACAAAAGGCAATGCTACGATTGGACCTGCAAAAATATCTAATAATGCTGTCCAAGAAAAAATATTTCCAAAAATCATTAAATTAGAAATCATGGAAACAAAAGAGAGAGCAATAAATGGAAAAACTAATTTGTTTGGAATAATTTTATGTCTAAGATCATAAACAAAAATGACTACTAATAGCGAGAATAAAATTAAATAAAGAGATGTATATAACACATACAGCCAGAAAGAAAAGAAAAGGAAAGGTATAAACTTAACCGAAATAGACAAAAATACTAGACCAGTCAAAATCTCCACAATTGGATATTGAGGGGAAATTCGACTCTTGCATTTTCGGCATCTAAAACCTTGAATAAAATATGATAAAACAGGAATAAGCTCAAACCATCTAAGGTTGTGTCCACAAGCCATACACATTGAATTATCGTTCACTATTTTTCTTCCAGAGTTTAAACGATAAATAACTACATTTAAAAAACTTCCAATAATTGTTCCTAAAATAAATATAAAAATGAAAATAAGTGTTGGTGTCATATGTTTTTATTATATCACCTTGTGCTCTAAAAACAAAAACAACCCTGATGGGTTGTTTTTGAGACATGCCTCAAATGTTAAATTAAGAAGCTGGACAGGTAGTAATGTCTGTTCCAAGTGCCGCAGAAATTCCTTTCGAGGCTCCAGTCCAGTCTACACACCAGTGTCCTCCTCCTCTCAAAGGAGCGCTAGCAGCCCATGCTGAAGCGTTAGCATAGCAAAGAGTAGTTCCTCCAGATGAATTGTTTGCAGATGCTATCATCTGAGCTATTGTTGGCTGAGTACACAATGATGCGTAAGTATTGCCTGTGTCATAGAACAATTCAGCTTGTGCTCTCATGTTTGCTAAATTGTTTTTAGTAGCAGTATTTGATCCCTTGTTTCTAGCACTATTTAATGACGCTAAAACAACAGATGACAAGATACCGATGATTGCAATAACAACCAACAATTCGATCAATGTAAAACCTTTATTTTTGTTCATATTTGTAAAATTGAATTCAATTTAACGACCTTTATAATAGGCTAATTATATCACACTTTTTTCTAAAACAACAATCAATTACCTAGATAGGTTTAAGGACAAGCAACAGCACTTGCCGCAAACGCTGTAGTCCCTTTTGAAACACCTCTTGAATCAACACACCACATCGTAAAAGTTCCTTCAGTGGTTTTCAACCCTGCAGACACTGCCCAAGATTCATTATCTGTAGCTACGTGACAAGAGACCTTGCTTGTTGTACCAGCATTAGCCAAAGTAGAATCCACGGTGGCCGTGCTGCTTATAGCCTTTGCTGCAGAACTAAGCATTTGAGCTATTGTTGGCTGAGCACACAGCCCAGAATAGCTGTTCGGTGTGTTATCATCATAAAGCAATTCTGCCTGAGCTCTAATATTTGCTAAGTTATTTTTTATAGCTGTGTTTGCCCCCTTGTTTCTAGCACTATTTAATGATGCTAAAACAACAGATGACAAGATACCGATGATTGCAATAACAACCAACAATTCGATCAATGTAAAACCTTTATTTTTGTTCATATATTTTTTATAAAATTAATTTGAAACGACCTTATAAGTTTATGTATTTATTATAACATCTGGAAATTATATGCACAAACATTTAATCCTAGGATTAATTTATACCTCCGGCAATGTTGTAGATAGGTAATAAAATTGATGACAACAAAACCCCAACCCCAAGACCTAAGATAACAATCATTATAGGCTCTATCAAGCTAACCATAGTATCAACGGCATCATTAACTTCTCGACTGTAAAATCTTCCTAGTGTCTTTAGTATATTTCCAAGAGAACCAGTTTCTTCTCCAACTTTTATCATTCCTGACATTATAGAAGGGATCTCTTTGTGCTTGCTGAAAGCGAGAGAAAGAGAGCTGCCACCTTTAACAGAATCAGCGATGTCTTTAAGTATTTTTTCGTAAACCAGATTACCAACTACCGCACTAGTAAGCTCTATGGCTCTAACAATCGGAATACTAGCAGAAAGCATAGTGTCCATGTTATCTGAAATTCTTGATAAATATAATTTACTATAAATATTTTTAACTATCGGTACAGAAATTTTTAACTTATCAAAATATAATTTTCCTGCGGGTGTCTTTGAATAGCGAATCACATAGATAACAAGACCGACAACTATACCAAACAAGAAAATTCCGTAGTCCACAAACAAATTACTAATCGCAATAATCAATTTGGTTGATAATGGAATTTCAGTTCCTGACTCTGCAATAATTGCAGCTAGCTTAGGAACAATAAACGTAAACATTAATACCATCACAATAATAAATATTCCTATAACAAACGATGGGTAGATTAAGGCATTTTTCGTTTTAGAGGTAAGTTGATATTGTCTATCAAGATAATCAGCCAGGTATGCAAAAACTTGAGTAAGCTTACCAGACTCTTCTCCAGACTTAACCATATTTACATAGAAATCCGAAAATGCTTCTTTATGCTTAGAGAGAGCTACAGAAATATACACACCGGATTTAATATCTTCAGCAACGTCATTCAAGATGGAAGACAGCTTTTTGTTGGTAGTATTTTCCGCTATCAGATTAAAGGCCTTTAGTGCAGAAACCTGAGATTCAAAAAGAGTAGACATCTGACGAGACATCATCACAATATCTTTCATGGGAATAGTTTTCTTTTCAAGGAAAGACATCTTGAAAATTCCCTTTTGTTTAGATCCTTCAGATAAAGAAGAAACAATGTAGCCACGTTTCTGGATAGCAGCAATTGCTAAATCTTTACTAACAGCTTCGACTGAGCCAACTTTTCGCTCTCCCTCTGCCGTAATAGCTTCATAATTAAATAACATAAAAAAATTTAATTAAAATAATTGTTCTAATGCTTTAGGGTTAATAGAGTGATCGTAAGCACTTTCTAAACTAATTTCTCTTCTTTGGACCAAATCTATTAAACACCTGTTCATGTCGACCATACCCTCTCTCGAAGAAGTTTCCAAAACTGTATCTATTTCATGAGTTCTTTTTTCTCTTATTAGATTAGCGATAGCCTTATTGTTTATCAAGAGTTCATATGCGGGCACTCTACCTCCTGATATTTTAGGTATTAATCTTTGAGAAAAAATACCAAGCAAGCTGGCAGCTAATTGTAATCTTATTTGGTCTTGTTGGTGCGCGGGGAAAGAGTCTATAATACGGTCGATTGTCTGAGATGCATTGTTGGTATGAAGAGTAGATAGAACCAAGTGACCTGTCTCAGCGGCTGTAACAGCAGCAGCCATAGTTTCTGGATCTCTCATTTCCCCTATCAAAATAACGTTTGCGTCTTCTCTAAATGCTGACTCTAGAGCACTAATAAAACTAGGAGTATCTGAACCAACTTCTCTTTGGCTAATTATGGATTTGTCTGGTTTGTAAATAAATTCAATTGGTTCTTCTATTGTAACAATATGTCGTGAAGATTCATTGTTTATAAAATTTATAATTGTAGATAAAGTTGTGGACTTACCTTGTCCTACTGGCCCGACAACCAAAAAAAATCCCTGCTTCTTTCTGGCAAATTCTTTAAGAATTTGAGGTAAATTTAGTTCTTCAAAAGTTTTTGGCTTTGGGATTAATCTCAAAGCAATAGAAGGAGTCCCTCTTTGGAAGAAAGCATTCCCCCTAAGTTGTGTTTGCCCGTCATTCCAATTACTAGAAAAATCAATGACTTTATTTTTCTTAAAAATCATGACTCTTTCTGTATCAATAAGAACTTCCAGAATCCCAAAAACATCTGCTTCTGATGTTTCTTTCTGGTTTGCTAAAAATATAAGTTCTCCGTCTATCCTTATAGAAGGTTTTATGCCGGTTCCAAGGTGTAAATCAGAACCATTTTGATTAATTAAATTTTCCAATAAATCATTAAAAAGCTTTTTGTAATCCATATTGATTAATTATACTATAACCAAGTTTTTTTTCCTAGAAATTATAAACTTCTTGTAGAGGGATATCTCCTTTAATACTTTTAACGATAGCATCTTCTTTAATAGTTATCATCCCTTTTGCCCTTGCTACCTTGTATATCTCTTGTTCTTGCGGATTTTTTAGAATAACATTTTGCATTTCTTTGTCAACCATAAAACCTTCAAAAAGAGCAATACGGCCAGACAACCCAGTGGGGTTATCTTGATTCGGCATTGCTTCATAAATAATTTTACTGTCTATGTTTAGTCTTTTTTTGTATTCTTCGGCTAAATCTTCAAATTGTTTATCTATCACATGTCTTAGCGGCTCATCTATGGGAATCTCATGCTTGCAACTAGGATGTATTCTTCTAGCAAGTCTTTGTGCCATACACAAAATCAAAGTAGGAGCTATCAAATAAGGATCTATTCCCATATCAATAAGACGGGGGATGGCTCCCACAGAACTGTTCGTGTGCAAAGTGGAGAAAACCAGGTGACCCGTTAAGGCGGCCTGGATGGCAAGTTCTGCGGTTTCTCTATCTCGAATCTCTCCCACAAGTATGATGTTTGGGTCTTGACGAAGAATAGACCTCAAACCAGTTGCAAAAGTATATCCTATTTCTGGCATAATCTGAGACTGATTAACTCCATCTATCTTATATTCAACAGGATCTTCAAGGGAAACAATGTTTTTGTCTTCTTTGTCTATCTCACTCAACATCGAATAAAGAGATGATGTTTTTCCTGAACCTGTCGGACCAGTCATCAAGATAAGACCGTATGGTTTTTTAATGGCTTCTCGAATCAATTTAATATTTTCTTCAGAAAGACCAAGTCCGTCAAGGGTAAATATCCCCTTTTCGGCATCCAGAATACGAATAGCAATTTTTTCTCCATGATAAGCAGGCATAGTTGAAACACGGAAATCAATTTTCCTCTCATTTATTTTTGCAGAAAAACCTCCATCTTGTGGTTTCCTTTTTTCATCAAGTCTCAGCTTGGACAAAATTTTAATACGAGCAATAACTCCATTATAGACAGAAATAGGCAAAACTAGTGATGTATGCAGAATACCATCGATACGGAATCGAACACGAACTTTATCTCCGGCATTTTCTATGTGTATATCTGAGGCCAAGTTTTCTACGGCACTTCTTAAAATTACAGCCACAATCTTAATAATTGGGGCATCTTCAACTATTTTTTCTTCCTCTCCTGGTTTTAAGGTGTCAGATGTTTTGGTGTTTTCTATTATCACACCTTGATCTAATGCATTTGCAATTTCAGAGTCCAGCTCATTCAAGGCCTGGTCTACCTCAATATCTTTATTCCCTTCGTAAGCATAGACCAAATTACGATAAGCAGAGTTTTTAATTAAATATAGCTTAAAAGGTTTATTGAGTTTAGCCGTAATAAAAGTTAGAGCATCTACCGCTCGAACATTTTCAGGATTAACTATCCCAACTTCTAGAAAAGTTTCCGTTAAATTAATTGGGATAAACTTGTATGTTTTTACTGCATCTACTGGAATAAGCTTCAAGGTAGAAGCTGGGACTTTTTTTATATCTATTTCTTTAATTGGTATACCAAAAATACTTTTCCTTGCCTCTAGGATTTCATCTTCGTTAACCTTAAGTTCTACTAAAGCATCATCAATGTCTCCTCCGTATTTTTCTTCAGACAACTTTAAAGCCTTTGATTCAAGGGCATCATCTATTACCCCTCTTTTTTTTAATTCTTCTATAAATAACATACTAATTTGTAGCAAAAGACACTATATCTCCACAAGTAGAACTTCCGTTTATTTTTGCACAAGCTTTATAAAAATAGACTGTCTTAGATTTCAAGTCAGAAATACTTTTAACAAAAGTTCCAACCATTGATTGTTGTCTAACGGCGCTTGTTAAACCTCCAAGAGATTCTGTTTCTCCGTATTCAAAATATGTCTCCGTCACCCCAGTAGTCACAGCCAAAGAACCATTAAGAACAGCCGACTTGTCAGATATTTGAGTTGCCTGACCAGTAGAAACAAGTTCAGTTATAACATTTCTTGCTACAGCAGATTCGTCTATGGGGGCAAAGGGGTTAGTTCTTCCCGGCGTCGCTGTTCCAATAGAAACAGAATTACTCTTTAATTTTGTAAACAAAGTGTTTTTAAAGAAAGTAGCATCAATCCTAATACTCTTTAAAGAATTTAGCGTGGAAAGGAAAGAAATATCTGAAGTAATTTTACTACTCAAGGTCGAACTAGTGTTAGTTGCCTGGTTTTCTGCCGCAGTTGCGCTAGAAGAAAGGCTGCCTTGTGCCACAGGAAGAATATCGCCTGTTCTTAATTCATTTACAAAATATAAATAACCAACACCCAAAACCATGATGGAAAATGCTGTTAGGAAAAATTTATTTTTATTTGAGCGTTTCTTTTTCATATTATTTTAACCAATAAGTTTCTACTTTTAATAAGTATTTATAAATACTTGGGTCAATGATTGTTTTCTTCTTTGGATCAACTAACGGGTCTGAAGATGATGCATCAGGAACAGTGAATGAAATAGATTTCACATCTACGATTCTTAGATTTTTTTCCAAATCTTCTAAGAAATCCAGGAAAACTCCGTACTTTCCTTCAATTGTAAAGGAAATAGGAAATACACCATATGGTAAATAGCTAGCTGGGTCGTTCTCTGCCACTACTCTACCAGCAGAAGTTTTAGAATCTGTCTTTTCTGTTGAATTTGCTTTAACTCCAACAGAGGAATCAAATCTAATGTCGCTTACCGGCATACCATGCATGTTTGCTATTTTTTCTATTTCAAGTATTAGCTCAATATTATTGATAGTGCTTGGCAATAAGTGGTTTAGCTTTTCTCTGTCTTTTTCGTTAATTTGCTTATAAGCTTCTACTAGTTCGTCTCTGGTTTTTTGTAAATCAGAAGAGTTGTTCAAGGCGGAATTATATGTTGAGACATTGTTTCGAAGTTCTTTAACATCCCCATATAGAGGGTCTATTAGGAAAAAGAATATCAAGACAGAAGCTGTTAAAAATAAAATTGAAGAAATTAGTTTCATAATATCTTAAATTGCTGATTCTTCGGCACTATTACTTGGTAAAGTCGACTCAGCCTCTGTTTTTTGAACAGGGGTTTCTTCACTAACTGGCTTAGTAGAAGAAGGAATCATCAAATTTTTTTCATAGGACAATAATTCAGGTTCTATTTCAAAAGATAAATTAAATGAAATGTAATTACTTTTATCTCTTGTTAGATCTGAAAACAATACATTCTTAAAGGATCTTCCTTTTGTAGTGTTAAAAGCATCTGATTGTTGGGCGATTGATCGATAATCTTTCGCTAACCCCTTAATACTGACAGTGTAGGCGTTGTTTCCTGCTTGGTATTCAAAATTTTTATATTGAACAGAAGGTATTGTTATTTCTGCTAATCTGTTGAATAAAGGTGTTAAAACTATATGTCCTGCTAAAATTTTAGTGGCTGATTCTGACCTCTTGTTGAATAATTCCAATTCTTCTAAAGTGTCTTTTTCAAAAGTATCTCTTGTTTTCGTTAAAGAAGAAGAGAGATTGTCTTCTTGTTTGATTAAATAATTTTTATATAGATAAACTCCACCAGCTGCTAGCAAAGTTACGGCAAACAGAAATATTGCAATCATTGTAAACAAACTCTTGGGCTCTTTAGAAGAACCACTTTTTGTTAATGATTTTTTTGGGATAAAAGATGTTTGAAATGAATTGTCCATATTTTTAAGATAATTGATGAAGGGCTAAACCTAATGCTACCGAAAACTCTGGTCCACTAGTTTGCAATACGGGCTGTATAAAAGCAGGAGTTTCTGTCTTGGAAAAAGGATTAGCGTAAACAACATCTGAGCGAAAATTTTCTCTCGAAGCTTCGAGAAAACCTTTAAGCATTGATCCTCCTCCAGTTAAATATATTTTACTAACGTCTCTATTATACTTCTTTTGATAATTAAAAACAATACTATTTATATCTGTGTATATGTACTGTACAGACATTCTAACTATTTTTTCTATTCTTGGATCTATGGTGGCATCTAGTCCAACACTTCTCTTTAATTTTTCTGCTTCATCAAAAGTTAAATTAAGAGACTGGGAAATATTTCTTGTTATATCTTGCGATCCCCTATTAACCACGTGAAAGACTCTAAGTATTCCATTTTCTATGATTGAAACTTTAACTTTTGATGCTCCGAAGTCTATTATCATCACTGGGGCTAGCTCGTGACCCAAGATTGATCTTATGTTACTAAATATTTCCATTTCTAAAGATTCACAGACTAGGGATGTCTTTTTAATTATATCTTTATATTGAGAGATTGTGTCGTTGTGAATAGCTACAACCAAAACATTTATTTTGTCTTTTAACTTGTCTACTTTTGTTTCTTCAAAAGTTCCATCTTCTTCTGGTATTACAAACCAATCGAGAGTTACTTCTGATATAGGCACAGGAATATATTTTCTAGCTTCTAGTGGAATGATTTTAACCATTTCTCCTTCCGCAATTTTATTTGGCAAAGTTAAGGTGAAAATCAAGCTGGAAAGAGACGGAATTGATACAACAGCATTATTAATGGTAACATTTGATTCTTTCATCAAATCTGTAATTGCTCTCGCAATATCTTCTGATTTTAAGTTCGTGACACTTCCGACTTCGGTATTATTGTAAGGACCAAGAGCTAAAACTCCATACGTTTCAAGTACGGGCTTACCTCCCTTTTTTTTGAGTTGGACTATTTTCACATAGGAGGAACCAATATCAACCCCGATAGCTTGTTTCTTCGAATTGTCATCTTTAAAAGATCTAAGCAGTCCAGACAAACCCTCCTTTATAATTTTCTTAAATGATTCATCCATAATTTATTATTATTTAACCTTTTCATTATAACACAATTGTAATAAAATAAATACATGCAAACACCCCAAAATGTTAAAAAAATAATGGATTATATTTTAAATATTCTGTTCCCTGAATTTTGTTTTGGTTGCCACGCAAAAGATACGGTGTTATGCAATGACTGTCTCTTAAAAATAAAAATTAATGATAAAACAACCGAAGAAAACATCGTTGCTATCTTTGATTACAGGGATGCTTTAATTAAAAATATTATTTGGCAGTTAAAATATCACAACCAAAAGGGTCTCGGGAAAAAAATGGGGCAGATATTATTTGAATACTCAAAAGACAAATTGTCTGAAATAGTTTTTCTATCCTCGGGGAAACCTTTGATAATCATACCCGTTCCAAGTTCTCAAGAGAGATTACGGAATCGCGGATATAATCATGCTGAAATTTTAGCCAGGTGGTTTTGCAATGAAAATCCAGAGAACTTAGAATTAAACAATAATATTGTTTTCAAAAAATCAGAGACAATCCATCAGGCTAAAATTTCTAACAAAAAAGAGAGACTAAAAAATATTAAAAACTCTTTCGATATTCGCAATAACTCTAATGTGAGAGGGAGAAGTATTGTTTTGATAGATGATGTCACCACAACAGGTGGAACATTTTTTGAGATAATGAAAATACTCAAAAAGGCTGGCGCTAAAAAGGTTTTTGCGATTGCACTAGCTCATTAGATAAACTTTTTTCCACGCTATATTTTTGTGTTGTCTTGTAATAAATAAAATCTTCTAATTGTCTTGAGAAAAAATAAAATATAAGAACATTGGCCACTATCCCTAGCAAGATAAAAGTTCCATAACCTTTTGCTGATATCTTTATCATATTACAATATATCTAATGCTTCTTCTACCAAATCCAAAACCTCTTCTGCTAACTCTATGGCCTCTTCATAATCCTCATCAGCGTAAGCATCACGAGCATCCTCATATGCATCCCTGGCTTCATCCAATAAATCTTCAGCATCATCGGTATCTTCGTCATCTTCTTTTGCTTCATCTATTTCATCTTCAGCATCATTGATAGCATCTCTCGCGTCAGCAATTAAGTCCTTGGCTTCTTCTTTGTCATCATTATTCCCTATTGAATCAATAGCATCATCTAATAAATCTTCTACTTCATCTAACAATTCCTCTGCTAAATCAAAATCATCTTCATCAAAAGCTTCTTGTGCTTCTTCAAACACATTCTTGGCTTCATTTAGTAATTTTTCTGCATCTTCAACATCTTCATCGTTGTCGTCTGCCTCTTCTATTTCATCCTCAGTATCATCAATCGCATCTTCTATTTCATCCATATAGTCTTCTATTTCACTAGCTTTTGTTTCTCCTCCAGCGTCTTCAAAGGCGTCTTCGGCATTCTTGTATGCATCATCGGCTAAGTCTAATGCTTTTGTGTAGTTTTTACTAAAGAAATATTTGATTGCATCGAAAAAATCTTCCCTTGCATCTTCTAGATTACTCTCTGCTGAAGAAGTGTTTCCGTCACTATCATCAACAGCGTCCTCTGCTTCTTCTATCATTTCTACCGCTAATTTAATCTTATCGGCAGCTTTTTTTTGATCTCCAGTGAACCCAGTATTATTTTTAGTATTCACAAGTTCTTGCTTCAATGTAGATATCTGGCTATTCAAATCTGCAATGATGATTGCTTGGCTGGTTGAAGAATTATTATTTGAGGGAGTTGTAACAGTAGGGGTGCTTGGGGTGATTGTTGCCGTAGAAACCAATGAATTATATTTGGCTCTTGATTTTGCACCAAAAAAACCTTCGGCTGGGTAAACCTCATTATTTATTTGCCAAAGCATAAGAGCATCTTTTGTTTTTTCTCCAAAAAAAGTAGTTTCCTTTCCTTTTGAGCCTGCCCCATTGTCAGCAACCTTAAAACCTGATTCATTTAGATACTGTTGAAGACATTTTACATCTTCTCCTTTATCTTTTTCTTTTAAATCCCTAGTGAAATCACAGGTAGCAGCCTCTACGTTTGCCCCTACAAAAATCACTCCTAAAACAAATAAAAATTTCAAAATTTTTTTAATCATATCAATAAAAAGTTAGCCTAATAATCTGTCCCCTTATTATCGCACAATAGTAATTTTTATTCAATAAGTTCTGCGAAGGCGACGAGATTCGGTCACTCTCGTGGATATTTTATTTCGTTATCACTTATAAAATATCTCACTCGCTCGACCCCCACTCGGGCGCTCGGACTTCGTCCGGCTTCGCGCGCCCTCGGTTCGAATTCACCAATCTCCTATAAAACAAATCACCCAATGTTTTCACATTGGGTTCATTATTTTATTGCGGGCTACGTGGGTTAAGTACCAGGTCGGTGAGGTGTCGTAAGGGTATTTTGAAAGATTTTTGGGGACCGAAATG
>CAYPQU010000010.1:0-18816 GCA_964412965.1 uncultured Candidatus Saccharibacteria bacterium
CCTACGCACCCTTTACGCCCAATAATTCCGGATAACGCTCGGGGCTCTCGTATTACCGCTCCTGCTGGCACGAGATTAGGAGCCCCTTATTCATGAGGTACCGTCAATAAACTTCTTCCCTCATAAAAGATTTTTACACAACGAATTGCTTCTTCAATCACGCGGCGTCGCTCCGTCAGACTTTCGTCCATTGCGGAAGATTCTCGACTGCAGCCACCCGTAGGTGTATGGGCCGTGTCTCAGTCCCATCGGTGGGGGTCAGCCTCTCAGCTCCCCTAAGCGTCATAGCCTTGGTGGTCCATTACACCGCCAACAAGCTGATACTTCACAGGCCTTTCCCTAAGCGAAAAATCTTTACCCCGGGGGGACCATCGTGTATTAGCTCACCTTTCGATGAGTTGTTCACGACTTAGGGGGAAGTTCCTATGTGTTACTACCTCGTTCGCCACTAACTTTAAACGACCTTTGACTTGATGTAATCTCATCTCGGGAAACAAAAAGTTCGTTCGACTTGCATGCCTTATCCACGCCGCCAGCGTTCATCCTGAGCTAGGATCAAACTCTACTAAAAAATCTATACATAAATGTATGATTCGAAATAGAACGGAACAAAAGAAAAAATACTTTTGTCCATATTACTGGTTATTTCACTTTTTTATATTTATATAAAAAAGTGAAACTCGTCTCGCTCCCAGCGAGACATTATTGCTTGATTATGATGTTCTTTAAATAACTTACTTGGGTAAACAAGTTATTCTAGAACAATTACCTATTAATTTTTCAAAGAAATTAAAACAGTCAGACAAAATCAGACTGTGGACTCTATTATATACATTCAAAAAAATAAGTCAACCCCCAATAGTATGTTTATATTTAGACAAAATACCTTTAAAAATAAGACTTATTTGTCATACCATTTTTCATTTTCGTCAGGTTTGTATATTTCATTAGTAACCCTAAATTTTTCTTTTAAATCTTTTTCTTTTACAATATCTCCTCCAACCTTATATTGATTATTACCCAAGTATTCAACTATCAATTTAGCATAAGGGTATCTTTCGTTTAAGTCATCTATCAAGCGAGCTGGTCTTTCTTTATCTAAATCATTTTTGTCTGTCTCAAAATTTATATCCAATCGAATTTCTTTTTTGTTGTTTGATTCTAGGTTGTTCATTTTATAATTATAGTACAATAACAGATAGTTTACAAAATATATTTTTTCTGTAATAATTATGCATAGTTAACACGCTCTGTTATGCTGTTTTGGTAGGTCTACAGCTAATAGAGGAAGGAAGATGGTGTTTGGTTTAAGAAATTAATTTGTTTGCCCTGTTAGCTCAGCTGGTAGAGCAGCTCCCTCTTAAGGAGATGGTCGGGGGTTCGATTCCCTCACGGGGCACAAATTGCAAAAAGCAGATAAACTTCTTTATCTGCGGGCAATTTGTGCGGGCGCAGTGATGTTTCGTCAATAGACGAAACCACGAGCCGGGGTCGTGAAAATTTTCGAGCGACGGCGAGAAAATTATTCCTGACCCAAGCATGAATTCAAAAAGAGTAACCTTCGTTACTCTTTTTTGCTTTTTTGCTTCCTTAACAGTTTCACTAGTCCATCCATAAATTTCTTCACTGCCTCATCGTCAAACAAAGAAATCACAAACACCGGCACTTCCAATTTTTCAAAATCTTTTTTAGCCTTATCTATCTTTTTCTGATCCTCTACCATGTCTGATTTTGTCAAAATGATTATCTCTTCTTTTCCCGCCAAGACTTTGTCATATTTCTCGAGCTCTTTTCTGATTTTTTTATATACTTCCATCATTTTTTCATTTTCAAAAGACACTAAGTGTGCAATCATTTTCGTTCTTTTTATATGTTTCAAAAATTTTACTCCGAGCCCTTTTCCATCACTCGCTCCTTCTATAAGGCCTGGAATATCTGCTATGGTATATCCATAGAAATCTCCAAGATTTGGATCCAATGTTGTGAATTGATAATTTCCAATTTTTGCACTAGCATTAGTAATAGAATTCAACAAAGATGACTTTCCGGCATTAGGCATTCCAACCAATCCAACATCTGCAAAAAGTTGTAACTCTATCTTAAAATTTCCATCTTCCCCAACCAACCCCTTACTGGCTGTTTTGGGCGTCACGTTTGTAGAACTTTTATAATGTTCATTACCAAACCCGCCATCACCTCCTTTCAACAAAAGTTCCTTTTGCCCCACCTCTTCTAACGACACACTCGCCCCGTTCTCAATATTGGTAATAATTGAACCAATCGGTAATTCTATGATCAAATCTTTACCATCTTTTCCGTGGCGACTTCCACCCATACCATCTTCACCGTTTTCAGCCCTAAAATCTTTTTTGTGTTTATATTTTGAAAGTATATGTATATCAGAAACTGTCAAAGCGTAGACATCTCCACCACGTCCACCATCTCCTCCATTTGGTCCACCCTTATCTATAAATTTTTCTCGTCGCCATCGAACAACCCCGTCTCCACCGCGGCCAGCTTTAGCATAAAATTTTATTTCATCTATAAACATAGTATTAGTGATTAGTTTCTAGTGACACACGGGAATTCCGCGCAAAATCCTTACACACCACACCTTATCCCATAAGCGCCTTTTCTGCAAGGGCCATGGCGCTCTCTTTAGAAACAGCCTGCATCGTAAAACCACTTTTGTGACAAAAAATAACATCAGAAATTCCTGTCACTTCTTTAAGGCTATCATCTTTATTTGTAAGACCCCTCCAGTTTTCAGGAAAAGGCTTTCTGCTTTCTTTTGTGCCTATGTTTTTAATTACAGCCTCTACTTTCCAAGTATTGCCATCTCCGGCTGGCATAATTACATATATAGGCTCAGGAAGGCTTGCCAATGAATCTTGATATAAACTTCTAGGTAGCGAGATATTTAGAACAACAATTCTCTTGTCTTGTGATTTGTTATATGAATCGACGATTATCTGATTTCCTTCTTCCTCGTCTTTGCTTATCTTAACTTCCCTTAGAATAAATTTTTTAACTTCTTTTACTTGCTCTGTAAAAATCTTATCTATGCTAAGACCCTTTTCTTTCCAAGTAGGTATCTTATCCATAAAAACTTTTTCTACTCCACGCCTAACGATACCATCAAATAACGGTTTAGAAATATCAACTCCGTTATCTGACGCATCTATTGGTTGAACAATCTTTCTATCTATTCTATCAGCTACTTTTTTGCTACCACAAATTTGTTCGCCATATTTTTTCCACACTAGACCAAAAGAAGCATAGGGTAAGCCATTTTCTCTTTCTCCCGCACCTCCTTTTTGATGATGATCAAAGCGATCAATTTCGGGATTATTGATTAGCCCAATATCAAAAACGGCATCACCTTTGGCAATGGTTTCGGGATCGTTAGTCCTTATTATCTTTATGCAGCCATCAAACACTATAGACAAGATAGCTGCAGCGAATAAATCATCGGCATGGAAGCCACCAGGGTGGGTCACTAAAATTTTTCGCTTTTTAAATATTTTCATTTTTATTTGAATTAATTTTTATACTAAAAATACCAGCCACAAAAGTAATGATTTTTTCTAAAATCAAAAAAGCCACAAAAAAAGCCAAAATAATGATTAAAAAATTTCTTATATCTCCACTGATAAGCAATGCGGTGTGACTGAAGAAAAATCCCAACCCAAACATAAAAATAGACCAAACTAGCAAAGAGATAATTTCGGCTTGTATGAATGTCTTTAATTTAATTCTTTTATACCCTGCATAAATCAAGGTGAACCAATACATCCCTAAAATAAGAAACCTGGAAATGAAAACTGAACGAAATGGTTTTTTTAAAAAATTAGGGAAAAAAGTATGGATTTTGCATTCTGCTTGTCTTAAAATATTGTTTTTTGAATATTTTTTTTGCAAGAAATATCCCAAACTATAACCCGTCATAGATTTTATTAAACTTCCTGAGACGGTGGAAAAAAAAGCCATGGCAATATCAATAGATCCTAGATACGCAAAGATTCCCGCTAAAATAACCACTATCTCTCCCTCCATAAAAACTCCTAGAAAAATAAATAAATAAATTATTTCGGCATGAGATGCGGCTAAATTTTGTATATATTCAATAGAAAACATAGATTAAATGTCGTAATGGAAAACTTTCTTGAGCAACCAGTTTATTATTGATACCAAAAGCGCCCCGACAAAAGCAGCATAAAATCCATCTACTGAGAATCCTTTAATCAAAGTTCCGAGATACCAAAATAGTGCACCATTTACTACGAGCGAAAACAAACCTAAGGTTATTGCATTAATAGGTAAAGTCAAAATATTAACGATAGGCTTTATGAACATATTAAATAAAGTCAAACAAGCTCCCACGACGAGGGCAACCCAGAGCGGGTCAACAATCACTCCATCTATTAATTTAGAAGTAGCAAAAACTGCAACAGAAATTAAAATCCAATGTAAAATAATTTTCATTCCGTTAGAAGCAGGTCGCGGTCGTTATTATCTCAACAACAATCTGCTTTAAATTAAATAATTAATTTAAAAAAACTTAACACCCCACCAAAACCGTGACCGCGGTTTCTAATGGGAATCTACCACCGAACCCTAAACAAACAATTGATCAACGACTTCTTTGACCATAGATCCATCAGCCTTACCTTTTAATTCTTTCATTAGAGTTGCCATAAACATTCCTTTTTTAGTAGCATCAATGGTTTCGAAAACTACCATCTTATTTTTTACAAACTCTTCTACCTCGGCCTTGTCCATAAGTTTTGGTAAAAATTCGGACAATATTTCAAGCTGCCCTTTTTCTTCTTCGACTAGATCCAATCGTCCACCTTTTGTAAATTGTTCGATAGAATCTTTTCTCTGCTTAGCCAAACGAGTGATGACTGCGATTGCTTGTTCATCAGAGAGCATCTCTTGCGGAGTGTGCCCCGTTGCTACTAATTCATTAGTGAAAGCAGCAGATAACCCGCGCATAACTTCGAGACGAACCTTATCTCCAGCTTTTAAACTTTCTTTTATTAGATTATGTATGTTTTCATGTAATGTCATATTCTAATTATACTAAATACGTGTTAAAATACCAGCATGACTAAAAAAATTATCTTTTTTGACACCGAAACCACTGGCAATACCGACAAGGATTTTCTTTGCCAAATCGCCTACAAAGAAATGGGCGGTGAATCTTTTTCTGGCTTATACAAACCTCCTTTTAAAATACCACCAGAAGCTTCTGCTGTTCACCATATCTCAAATAAAATGATCGAGGATAAGCCAAGTTTCAACGAAAGCCCCGACCATCACAAAATTAAAAATCTTTTTGAAAATCCTGACAACGTGGTAGTTGCACACAATGCAACGTTTGATTTGGCAATGCTAAAAAAGGAAGATATTCTTCCTGTCAATTTTATCTGTACTCTTCGTGTTGCTAGATTTTTAGATAAAGAATGTAAAATTGAAAAATATAATCTTCAATATTTAAGATATCTGCTCGAGATTGAAATAGAAGCGACTGCTCATGACGCTCTCGGAGACGTGCTTGTCTTAGAAAAATTATTTGAAAGACTTCTAAAAAAAATTGTGGAGGAAAATAATTTTTCAGAACAAGAAGCCCTTAATAAAATGGTGGAGATTTCTTCTCACCCTACTATTTTAAAAATCATCAACTTTGGCAAGTACAACGGCCAGGAAATTAAAAATATTGTTGTCTCTGATCGTGGATACCTAGAATGGTTATTAAAGCAAAAAGAAGATAGCGACCAAATCGACGAAGACTGGATTTATACTCTTCGGCATTATTTAGGAATGCTTCAATAATAATCAAAATAGCCCCGACCTAATAAGGCCGGGGCTATTAATTTTATGAATATTCTTGTGCCATGTCCTCAAAGACTTCTTCGAGTTCTTCCTGTCTTTTCTCGCGAAAAGCTTTAGCTTGGCTTTCATACATTTCTGCATATTCGCCATTCTTTATCAACAATTCTTCGTGACTACCAGACTCCACCAACTTTCCATCGCTCAAGACAATTATTCTGTTTAGATTTTGCGTTGTGTTAAATCTGTGCGTAATGACAAGTAGCGTTTTTCCAGTCGAGGCTTTAATCATCTGATTAAAGATATACTCTTCCGCCAAAGCATCAATCGATGCTGTCGGCTCGTCGAGTATCGTTACGAGTCCGTCTCTGTAGATGATTCTTGCGAGGGCCATTTTTTGTTGTTGCCCCTTAGAAAGCTCTGTCCCATTTTCGAAATCTCGTCCAAGTTGCTGTCCAAAGCCATCTTTAAATTCAGAAATGAATTCTTTGGCATCGGAGACATCAGCTGCCTTCTCAACTTTTTCTTTATCAATTTCTTTATTTGCCCTACCCATCGAGATCGAATCTTCGACTGTAAAATCATATGAAAGATAATCTTGAAGTAAAATCCCTAGATAAGAGCTCCATTCATTTGGATCAACATCTTTTAAATTTACCCCATTTACGAATATATCTCCTTCAGTTGGGTCATAAATTCTTGCAAGTAATTTTACAAGGGTCGACTTCCCGGCACCATTTTTACCGACAAGCGCAATCTTTTCTCCAGGCTTAATCGTGAAGCTAACTTTTTTAAGAATATCTTTTACACCTCCATTATAACGGAAGCTTACATTCTTAAATTCAATCACTGGTGGTTGCTCTAGAGAAAGAGTTACTGGGTTCTCATTTTTCTTGATAAATGGCTTTGTGTCTAGGACTTGAAGAATTTCACCTGCGTACAGATTCCTTTCAAATTGCCTTGAGAAATCCTGCAAGATTGAATTGATTGATCCGACGAGCTGTCCGAGCACACTTACTAAGAAGACCATCGATCCGACAGATTCACTACCGCTCGTAACTTTACCAACGATAATATAAAACCCCATACCTACCCCAGCCGCTCCGATAATACTTGCAAAAGATGACCAGAATAAATTATTACGATCAACCTTCAACTGATCTTTTCGAAAAGACCCGAGAATGTCATCTGCGATGCTTACTAATTTTTCTGAGGCTTGCAATATCTTTGCTTGGATGATTCCATTTCTACCATTAATATGATTTCTCACATGCTGATATTTTTTCTGTCTCAGGCTATTTTCAGCCCAAATTGTCCATGTCTTTGAACCATATTTCAAGCTCACGATAAATGATGGAATCGAAGTCACAACAACAACAAGATAAACCCAAAGTGATAGCCTTGTAGCAATCACAGAGGTCAAAATAAATGTCGCAATGCTACCGATAACTCTAATTTGAAGCTCCGTCAATTCCTGTAAGGGCCAAATACCTTTACGAAAAGCTCGAGTAAGTAAATTTTGAAATTCAGGACTTTCATAATGACCGAGATCTATCTCTGTTCTTTTTTTCAAAATCATAACTTCGAGCTTTTGCTCAGTTTTTGCAGACCAAATCTTATACACATATAGGTACGCTGCAGACAAAATTTTTGTTACAGACCACACCCCTGCGTATACGATTACAAGCCATACGGCAATTTTACCGCCTGATAGACTATCGACAACAGAATTGACGACATCTCCCATTATTTTTGATTGTAAGATTGGCAATAGATAAGTTGCAATCGTTAACACAATCAATAATAATGTTCCCCATTTAGCAAAAACAAAAGAGAGCTTTAGGCATCTCCAAATATTTTTTGCTAAATTTTTTTTACTTGTTCTTTTTTGATTTTCTTCCATATTTTTATATTTTTAATTTTCTATTCTTAATATATTATATCACATATTTATTAAAAAGTAAAGCTATTGGACCTTATATTTTATACTTTAAATCCCATTTTCACAAGGCCTGCATAGATCGACAAAGCCGTGTTTGAATAATTTTTCATCCGTGTAGGGCCACTCTGGGGTAAAGCGGGGAAAAATTATTCAAACACGGCGAAGTAAAAATGCTAATTTTCTAGAATCTCTATTTTGATAGATGACGAATAATTATGTTACAATAGGATTATGGATATTTTAATTATTATATTTTTAGCAATATTAACAGCTCTTGTTGTCGGTCTTTTTATTTCTCTTAAAAAATCGCCTGTTGAAAAAAAGGACGACGGCTCTTTAAACCTTCTTCTAAATCAGATCAACGAACTTTCTCGCACTATGGATCAGAAGCTTGGTGAATCTCAAAAAGAAATCAACCAATCCATGAGATTCCAATCGACAGAGACTTCTCGCATCATCGCCGACATTACCGAGAAGATTACTCGTCTCGACGAGACCAACAAGCAAGTTGTTTCTTTTGCTGATCAACTAAAAAACCTACAAGATATTTTAAAGAATCCAAAGCAACGAGGAGTTCTTGGTGAATACTATCTCGAAACCCTTTTGAAAAATGTTATGCCTCCAGGAAGCTACGAGATGCAATATGGTTTTTCCGATGGCACAATTGTCGACGCTGTTGTTTTCGTTAAAGACAAAATAATTCCGATTGATTCCAAATTCTCTCTAGAAAATTACAACCGCATCGTCGAGACGAACGACAAATCCGAAAGAGAAAGACTCGAGAAAATTTTCGTCAACGACTTGAAGAACCGCATCACTGAAACTGCAAAATATATTCAGCCCGAACAAGGCACTATGGACTTTGCTTTTATGTTTATTCCACACGAAGCTATCTATTATGACCTTCTGATCAACAAAATTGGAGCCATCGCTGAAGACACCGAGAACCTTATCCAGCGCGCCGCTAGTAAGTATAGAGTTATCATTGTTTCCCCTACTTCCTTCCTCGCTTATTTGCAAACAGTCCTCCAGGGTTTGAAAGCGATGCAAATAGAAGAAAGCGCCAAGGATATCGTCAAAAGAGTTGGCGAATTGAAAAACCATTTGAAGAGTTACGAGGATTATCATCAGAAGATGGGCAACGCTCTCGGCACCGTCGTCAATCATTTCAACAAGTCTAATCATGAGTTTAGAAAGATAGATAAGGACGTTCTTCGTATCACCGGTGAAGGCATGGAGATCGAACAAATCAGCATCGAAAAAACCGAAGAGCTAGAATAAAATGAAACAAAAAAACTCGAGTAATCCTCGAGTTTTTTGTTGTATTTTTATTTATGAATTAAACACCTTTCTCACCTTCTTCTTTTCTTTCCTCTGGTATTAGATTATTCAATTTATAATTAGATAAATCTTTATATAATCCAAACAACGCGATAGAGCCTACTGGTATCAACACAATTAGAAGCAACGTAAACAAATCAAGTTCACCCCAGATACCACCAGCAAATCGTTTGCTTACATTCATGATGGTTATAATTAAAAAGATTCTCCAGAAAAAATTCCAAACATACCCACTCGTCATCACCCAAGATTCCTTCACGGAAGTAAAGATACTCTGATTTTTATCTAAAGCAATAAACACAGAAAAGATTAGTTTTGCAAAAATCCAAATAACCACAAACATTAAGATCAACCAAATCATCGGTTCTATGAGGAACATATAGACAACAGAAGCTTCTTCTCCAAACACCAGAAATCTACCAATTATCATCGGTAAAATAACAATAATACTCCTTAGTACTTCAAACAAGATTATTATCATTGAAAGACCGATAAATTGACGATTCTTTGGTAAAACATCTTTTGAAAAAAACTTTACAACTACTCCTTTAAATAGAGACGATGTTAAATTAAAAAGAATAGATAGAATAAAAGCAAAAATAAAGACAAAGATTAAATCTATTCCAAGGCTTACAATTATCGTTTTAGCTGTTAGCCCATTAATGTTAAAAACGTTTAATAAACTTTTTAAGAATATATTTTTTATATACATCAAAAAAATAGCTAGGAACGACAGAGATGTAAATTGTAAAAAATTATTTTTATACAAACTCCACGCTTCTTTAATTCTAGAAATCAATTTAATTTTAAATTTCATAAATATAATATAATATGATAATAATATTATTATATTATATCACTTCTTTTCTTTTCTAAAAACAAATTAAGACTCAAAGACTGGAATAAATAGAAAATTGTGTTATAGTAAATAAATGGACAAGAACATAGCTAAAATACGCGTTGTTTTCAACGATGCACATGCTAATCTTCCAAATAATAAATCAATACCCCAAGGTGGCGTCTCTATATTCGCCGAAAGAATAAGTTCTTATTTCAAGGACAGCCACAAGGATATCGAGTTAATCTCTCTTTTGTTTTCTCATAACTCTGAAAATAAAAATATTTATATAAGAAAAACCCGCGGAGATAGGGATTTTCACGAGCTAGTTTATCCTCGTGAAATATTATTGGAAAGTTACAAGCAAAAATTTACCAAAGTTGAATATAATAAATTTATCAAAATTTTTATCACAAAAATTTCAGATTTATTTAAAGAAATAAAACCAGATTTAATTTTTCTAAATGGTTTTAGTTTATCCAATTGGATTATTATGCAAGCCGCTTATGAGACCGGTATTCCCTCTTGTATTCAACACGCAGGCTTGTGGAAAAAAGAATTAGTAACCTCAGGAAGTTCTTTTTCTCCTTCTGTAAAAAAAATATTCTCAAGCTACGAAAAAGAAATTTTCAAAAAGACTGCTCATCAAATATTTTTAAATGATTTCAGTCGTGACGAATTATTCAAAATACACAATCTTTCTAAAAAAGTTTTTTTGAAGAAAACTTCTGTCATTCCTCTCCCTATCGAGATCGACAAATTTAAAAAAATATCCCTGGACACTAAAAAGATTTTTGAGATCGGTATCGTCGCTCGCTGGGACAGGATCAAGAATCACTCAGCCGTTTATCGCTTAGCCAAATATATCAAAGACAATAATTTAAATTACCACATCAATGTCGTTACAAAATGGGATCCATCATACCACACTGATTTTAAAGACAAATATCAAGATATCGTGACCATTGTCCCCCCCATGTCTCCTAAAGACCTCAAATCCTTCTACAAATCACAAGATATTGTTCTAATCCCTTCTCGTTTTGATGTCTCTCCAACTGTCTTAATGGAAGCCATTTTGCAGGGCAAGCCTGTCGTTATATCCAACAACGTCGGATGGGTTTCTGATTACAAAAATTTTGGCATCTCTGATTTAGTTTTTAATTACACTGACAGCGGAGAAAAAATATATCAAAAAATAGAAAAACTCGTTTTGTCGAAAAACAAATATTTAACCAAATTCAATTTACTACAGAAAAAAATCATTGCCAGTCATAGCAACGAAAAAGTTTTCGAAGAATATTATAAATTATTTAAATCCATAAAAAATGTTAAATAAAAAACTAAGAATAGCCCAAATGGCACCTTCTGGAACTCCAATTCGCAGTGATGAAAACAAGGCTATTTATTCTCATATCGGTAGTCTTACTGATGAGCTGGCGAAGAAGAAGCACAAGCTAACTCTTTTTGCCAACCCTCGATCTGTCACCCTCGGCCAATTAGTCAGCGCAAATTTTGTCGACAATTTCGAAGGTCTAGGCAAAGACAATCTAGCCCGATATGAACAATGGGAATTATTGTCAGATTGTTATACGAGAGCTCACAACAAAGAATTCGATATTATACACAGCCATCTTACTGTTATGACCGGATTCTTTTCTAGCTTAGAAAAGAAAACTCCGACTCTAATTTCTATCCATTCTCCGATTGAAGAATGGATGAAACCTATTCTCCTCAAACATAAAGATGAAAAATTTATCTCTTTTTCTCTAGCGCAGAGAAATCAGCTACCCGAATTACACTGGTATGCGAATATCTATCACGGAGTAGATACGAGTAAATTTGCCTTTGAAAAAGAACCAGAGGATTATGTTTTGTTTATTGGTAGAATCACTCACGACAAGGGCGCACACATTGCTATTGAAACCGCCAAGGAAGCTGGAATTCCGATTCGCGTAGCTGGTAGAAGTTACAGCACAGAGAGTTACTGGCATGAAATGATTGAACCTCATATTAATGGAAAAGATGTTCGTTTTTTTGGAGAAGTTTCTTTAGAAGAAAAGATTCCTCTCATACAGAAGGCTAAGGCTGTTGTTTTCCCAACCATGTATCAAGAAGCTTTTGGATATGTGCTTATTGAAGCGATGTCTTGTGGTACTCCCGTAATCGCTTTCCCGAATGGTTCTGTGCCTGAAATAGTGAAAGATGGTATTACTGGATTTTTGGTCAATGATAAAAATGGAATAGTAGAAGCTTTAGCAAAGATAGATACATTAGACAGAAAAAAAATTCGCGATCGGGCAGAACAATTTTTCAGTTTGAAAAAAATGGTCTCTCACTACGAAAGCGTTTATCGCAGACTTTACTCTGAGACGAAATTCAAAGCCGTCAAAAAAGAAATCCCTGAATAATAAAAAATGCTCGAGGCAAGCCCCGAGCATTTTTTTATTTTTAATTTTAGTAGTACCAGCACCCACCACAATATCCACCGTAACGATATCCTCCTCCAAATGCATATCCTCCTCCATGTCCACCACTGGAATAAGGATAGCCATACCCGCCACCATTTCTACCACCATATCCATACCCGTAATCAATGTATCCATCTAAAAAATAACCATAACCAAAAGGAGAACGATTTCCATGATTATAATAATTACCAAAACCATAGGGGTATTTATAACCTCCTACATAAGAGCCAGTTCCTTGGTAACAACTACCACCAAAAGCAAAATTGCCTCCGCAAGATGCTTCTGAAAAAGAAGGTATTGTAAACCCAATCACAACTGCCAAAATTGATATGATTAATAACTTTTTCATAACATATATTATAGTATATTTACAACCAAAAGTCAACCACCATATTTGACTTTATTGTCTAAAAGTATATTATAAAAACAAATACAAAAATTTAGATTATGAAAAATTTTCTCTTAAAAGCACTTTCCTTTATTGGAGAAAGCTTGTTTTTGATCATTGTTGGTATGGTTATATCAACTTTTATATTTTTTGCTTACATCTTTTGGGGAGGCATAACAGTGATGATTATTTTATCATTAATCTTGATTATCGACATTCTCTTCTTTAGTGTAAACAAGTTAAAAGATTTGATTTTTTATTTGCTTGGCATGTCTATGCTCGCAGTGTCGATGTACTTGCCAGTTGCAAAACCGTTTCTAGTAGATGTTTTAATTTTCTATCTAGGCACGCTAATATACATATACCCTTTCACGGTAGATGTAGCTCAAAAAAGGAACAGACCTAGCTAGGTCTGTTTTTATTTTTTATTATTACCAACAAATATTTGGTTTTTCTCCTAGTGTTTCTTCTAAATATTTTTTGACTTCGTTAATACCACCAATCTCGTCAATTAATTTAAGTTCTTTGGCTTTATCTCCCAACACAGTAGACCCATCAGCAATTTTTCTAACTTCTTCTAGTGGAATATTGCGATTGGCTGAAACTGCTTCTATAAAATTCTGGTGTATTATATTTATATCTCTCATAAACAAATCTTTTTCTTCTTTTGTTAAAGGTAGATCAGGACTTCCTGAATCTTTGAATTTGCCTGAACTTAATTGTTCGTATGCATATCCTTCTTTTCTGTTATTTTCTACATTATTTAAATAAGACATTGTTACACCAATACCTCCAACATCAGAATTCTTTGAAGCCCATATTCTATAAGCTCCACTAACAGCCCAATAAGCTGCCGAAGCCCCTGTCTCTCTTATAAATCCGACTACTGGTTTCTCACTATTTTTAATTGCATTAGATATTTCCTCTCCTGCGACCGGCGAACCCCCAGCAGAATCTACTTCCAAAACAATAGCTTTTATATTTGGGTTATTGTTTGCACTTTGAATATACCAAAGCACATCTTCACTCGATACTATATTGTAATCAAAATTTGTATCACCATCAGCATGTAGTGGAATATATGTTAGCATACTTCCATGTAGATTTATTCCTGCGACATTACAACTCGGATCTGCATAAACCTCCTCGTAATCCGTATAAGTAGTGTAATTTTTTGTTATTAAAGATGAAATTCCAAAACCAATCCCAACACAAATCAAACAGAAAATTATACATTTAAAATATTTTTTTATCTTAGATAAAATTTTATTCTGATTTTTTGTAATATTGTCTATTATTTCCTTTTTCATATCTATATTGTATCGCTAAACAATATAAATTAATAGACTACGAGATATCTCGAGCGAGATAAACTCGCTCTTGTTGGCTGCCACAAAAGGATTCGAACCGTCTCGGTCGCCCTTGACTGGTTATCTATAAAATACAACTAAAATTACACGGACTCGCTTCGCGAGAAAATGCAAAGGGATCAAAGTATCCAAGATTCAAAGATTCAGGGAAATACAAAGAAACAAAGGGTTTAAGATTTAGACTTACGGAGACGGAATACGAACGGATCGTACGGAAGCCACCCATTGTCGGGTCTCGCCCAATCGTAGAAGAGCCACAGACCGTCGTCATAACGTACGAGGTCGAAGATGAACGGATGGCCGTTAGGGTCGGCGATTTGCTTCATGCCAATACGAATCCACTCATTAAGAGGCTGGCCTTTGTGTTTAAGACGATAATTAGGACCAGTATCTGGTGGACATAGTTCCAGACCAAGCGCTTCTGCTCGTTCATAGATTTGATCTATTGTTGCGCTTGATTTGAAGCCGAGATCGGCAACAGAGAGACGAATTAGCGTGACAGTTTCTTTAGTTTTGCCAGGTATGAAGTCGCGACTTTTTAGCATGAACCTTGCGTAGTCCGAAATGTTTATGCGAGCAGCTTCCATTTCGGCAATTAATTGATCAGCTGTCTTGCCCCCGATTTCCACATTTTCTCTCTTGATTTTTTTGTCCGGGAAAGAGGTATAAACATGCTCTAAGTTGTCAGGAAGTTTTTGGAAAATGTCTGGCTCAAGCTGGCCGATATACACCTTGGTGTCTTTTGTAATCTGGCTCGGCACATGAGCAATTTCTTCTTTTGTGCACTCAAAGACAACAAGTATATCTTCTTCCACATTTCTTCCTTGACGAAGTTCGGCAATACGCGGATCAGTCTCGTAACCGAAACCTTCAATAGATGAATTAATTTCATAGAGAAATATTAGGTCGTCTTTGGTAAATGGCTCATCCTTTTCATGTTTTTGGTCAAGTGCCGTGAGTTTCTTCATATCGCTTGATTTCTTTCTGTAAGCATCGGCTTCTGTGCCAAATTCTGCTAATTTTGTATCAAGTACTTCCTGCATAAGCGGTTCAATATTTTGATGAGGTAAAATGCCTCGCACTTCTCCGATTCTATCTTTGCCGTTCATGCGAATAGCCAGTCTTGGTTGAGTAGGATTGTTGTCTCTATCGTTGGTGTAATATACATAAAAATCACCAGACTCAATTTGAGTTTCGGCAGTTGATTTTCCGGCCGTGCACCAGCCAGTGCCCTTACCCTCAAGAGATTGGAACAATTTCTCTGCTTCGCTACTTTTTCCTTGCTCGTATTTAATCCATTTTCCTTTAATCTCTTCCCGACCTTCCATGGAAGCGGCTAGGGATTTGGAAATAAGCTCAGCATATAGAGCTGGGAATTTTTTATCAAACTCTATTCTCGCTTCCGAATCTCGGTTGTCATCCTTTACTCTCTCGTAAAGATCGGCGATCTGTGCTAGCGGTTCGCGATATATTTCTGGATATGGAGCGACTGTGCTGTCGGTGCGCTTTTTAAACTCACCTCTTTCTTTGTCGAATTGGGAGAGTTTAATAATTTGGTTCCAAGCATAGTATTTAAACCAAGCGGGATATACGGCATCATTGGAAGTTAAATACTCAATCCAGGCATCCAAGGAACGTCTTTGATCTTCAATAGCTACATCCATCATTTGCTCGCGCATTTCCTTTGTAATAGTTATATCGCCATGTCCTTGTTCTCTGGCTACTCGTTTTTGGAGTTCGAAATATGAATCTGGAAAATTTTCCTTCTTGATAATTAACTGGTCATAAATTTGAGCGCGAAACATTTCTAAATTACGCTCCCGTGTCTTTAGGTCTCCATTGAGAAAAATATTTTCCAAACGATCAGTATATGCTTCAATTCTGTCAGCTGGATTATTGGGAACACGTTCTTCTGTCCGCAATTCTTGGCGTTTAACAGCTCGATTTATTTCTGGAGATGTTTGAAAATCGGGGTTTTTAAGATGAAGAGGATGCTTTTCCATAGCTCTATAATATCATTTTTGATATACTTTTACCAGATCGGTTGCATTGAACGGCTAGTCTTGGATTACTAAGCGACTTTTCAAGACCAATTTACTTCGTGTGGATTGAGAGTCTGTCCGGTTACGGCTTGGCGGAGAGGATTTACACAGAAGTCTTAAAAAGAAAAAACTTGGTGTGGTATGCTCCGTGATTTTCGATCACAAATAATATACAGCACGATTTCTGGCATACAGTGCGCTTAAATCGGCGGTGGCACAGATGGCTTATCACACAACGCCGACCCTAACGGCAACCCGAACATCTTCAACCTCGAACGTAATGACGACGGTCTGTGGCTCAACAACAATTGGGCGAAACCCGACAATGAGTGGTATCCGCTCAATCAGTTCGTATTCCGTCTCCGAAACTGTTTTCTTTTCCGCAACTACAAATCGCGGTTTTTCTTTTCGGGGTCCCTGAGATTTTTCTTCCTGTTCCACCACTACTTTGATAAAAAGGTATCCTTACACCCTTAACATCTGCTATAACAGCTATTCTTGTTCCATTTTGTAAAATATATTTTTTTCCATCTTCGCTTTCTATAAAAACAGAATTTTTAAATAATTCGTCTAGTCTTTTATTGAAAGGCAATTCTTTTTCTATTTTAGGTAAATCTGAAAGTTCATTTTCCTTTTTATCAAATTTATTTATTATGTTATTTATTTGATTTTGTTCGAAAGCTTTATCCATGGTTTAATTATATATGATATTCTAAAAATGTCAGAATATGATGCGTCTCGTGCTACGCACGACTTGGCTGAGATGCTCGGGCTGGGGGCCTATCTGTTCCTTACCCCATAATGTTATTTTTAATAATCTAATTTTAAAATAACGACGAATCTCGTGCGGGTAAATTAAAGTTTTCCTTTATTAATAAAATCAACAAGATATTCTTTTGATAATCTTTCAAAAACAGGCCTCATTTTTTCAAAACCTTTTTCTGTATAGCTTGAAGCCTCAAGTGAATAATTATTCTTTTTTGCAAATTCAAATATCTCTTTAGCTAATCTAGAAGCATATCCATTATTTTGTTCTTCTGGATCTATAGAAAGAAATTGTACCCATAAGTTTTTATTATTAAAGGGATCTTTAAGTAATTCACTCAAACCAACTATCTTATCTCCAATTTTTACAACTGGGTAAAATTTATCCTTTTTATTTTGACTTAATTCTTTAATATCAAAATATTTAAAAACGCCCCCATTTTCTACTGGTAAAAATCGATTATCTTGTGGAAGATTATCACCTTTATATATTAAATCAATAAGATCATTTGTATTTATCGTCTCTGTAGTAATTACTAAATTCTCTTTATTTTCAATTTTAGCTGAATTAAAATTATTTTTCATATCTATATCATATTATATACGATTTTCTAAAAATATCAGAATACAATGTATCTCGTGCGAGATAACTCGTCACGACTTGGCTGAGCATCAAGAGGTAGAAATTCATTATTTCTTAAACTGTAATGCTTTCCTGAATATTTTTATAATATCAAAACAACGCATCAAGAGCGCTAGTTTATTTCTAAAAATTCTCCTTCACTAATTATTTTTGTATTATCATCAAAAACTTCTATGGCTGAATTATCATCTAGTGCATATATCTTACCATTTATATCTTTAGTTGCTTCTAAAACATTTTCTTTTGTTATCTTAGAAAAGTGTGAGTTATTGTAATGAGGAAGGATATAAAAATCAACAATTTTAACCCCGTTCATATTTTCTGTTCTTTCTAAATCTTCTTCGTATAATTTCTGAGAAGCATTCAATAATAAATCTGGACTTAATATCATACTTCCTGCACTTACACCAATATATATTTTTGTTTCTAATAATTCCCTCAATAAATCTTTCAATCCAGATTTATTAACCCATTCCATTAAATGAAAAGTATTACCACCTTCAAAAAATAAAACATCAGCTTCTCTTAATTGGTTTTCCCATATTTTTCTTTCTATGGCAGAAATATCTACTATACTTATAGACTTTAAATTTAGATCTTTTAAAATGATTAGATCTTTAATAAACCAGTCTTTTTTATCTCCTTGTTCTATGTTTGATGCTGTTGGGATAAAAGCTAAAGATATATCTTCTGGTTTTTTGCCAACCAAATTAAAAAAAGATTTTTTAATAGAATCGTTTGATATACCTCCTGATGTTAATAATATTTTCATATTTATATTATATACGATTTCACAAAAATCACAGAATATGACGTATCTCGAGCGAAATAACCTCGCTCGTGTTGGCTGGGGTACAAGGATTCGAACCTCGATTAACGGGACCAAAACCCGGTGTCCTACCATTAGACGATACCCCAATATGTTACTTACTCTATATTTATAAAAACTTTAACTTATTTACGCACACTCTTTTATTAAGATACTCGCCCGTCCGAAGCTTTAGCGAAGGCGGGATACCCCAATATATTCTTTCTAATTAACGAATTTATACTAGCATATTTTATAGATTTTGAAAATCATCACCACTCTCACCTCTCTTGGTAAGTATAACAATACTTACCAAGAGCACCCTCATTAATAAAGCTCAGGTAAAATTATTTACCTGAGCTTCGTCTAAATAAAA
>CAYPQU010000011.1:0-4335 GCA_964412965.1 uncultured Candidatus Saccharibacteria bacterium
AGTTAAATTGCTTGGATTTTACTTTCCAAATGAAAGCATGACCTCTTATCTTTTTATCATTCCATTTTATAGTGTGTTCAAGGTCAATTTTTTTACTTTTCAATACTTCCCAAACTCCATAACCTTTCTTTTCTACAAATCCTAAATCCTTTAATCTCCGAATATAATAGTTTAATTTTTGTTTAGAAATATTTAATTCCTTAGAAATTTGTGCTGGATTTTTATCTTGTTTTAGCAAATCTAATATAGTAAAGTAAAAATCTACTTTTGATGTTAATTTTTTTACCTCTTTATTTTCCATTGTAATTTTTAATTAATTAGTCTTTATATTTTTTTCTCTTTTTTTGGTTTTATTATGTTGAATTGCAATAAGAACCAAAGCATAAGTAAGACATAAACCACCAGAAACAGCTAAAATATCTCCAATTGAAACATGATGTATGTATCTTCCAGTTTTAATATCAATAATGTCTGCTAGAATAGGCAAATTTACTTCAGAGAAGTCCTCAAATGGAAGATAACAAGCTTGGTTATATAAAGGAGTACCTGAACTAAGTCTTACAGGCATTTCACAGTCATTTGCATCCATTACTACTACATTTAATGTTCCACCTATTAAGATTATAAACAAGAAAACAAAGGCATAGAACCAGTTATCCATATAATTCTTCTCCAATATCTAAATCCATCTTTATAAATTTATTATTTGATAAAACTTTATATCCTAAGCAGTCTGTTGTTCCTAATTCCTCTACTTGGTTGATTCTCTCACGAAGTCTATCCATTTCAATTTTTTTGTGCCATAATAAGTCGTTTAATTCTTTTAGTAAATGATGCTTTGGACAGAGTAATTTCAAATTTTCTTTTTTATTTGCTTCTTCATTGGACAAGCTACTTGCTTTTTTAGTATGGTCTATTGTAAGATTTTCTGTCTCACTACATTCTGCATAAGAACATATTTTTTTCATATCTGCTATCCTTCCTGCTTTTTGTTCTGTTCTTAATCCGTTTCTTAATCTTCCAAATTGATTAAATTTAGAATATATTCGTACACTTAATGATTTATCATCTTTTGATATTCCAGGATATAATCTTGCAAATGTTCTATCGTAATGAGAGATACACCTTCTAATATGCTTTATCTCCTCAATTCTTAACCTGAAGTAGACATTGCTACCATCTGCTTTAGACTTTCCTTCTACTTTAGCTAAATATTCTCCAAATTTTTCTTTACTATTCTTTCCCATTTAAAATTTTTTACTCAAGAACAGTTGTTCTTCTAATTTAATTCTTTTTCTTTTCTCTAATTCCCAAAGTATCCAGAAACTTAAACAAAAGGCAAATAAAGTTAATACTGTTAAAATTGGAAAAGCATCTGATTCTAAAATTCCTATTGCTGAACCTGTTATTCTAATCATTTATAGTTACCTCTGCTTTATTTTGGAAGTTTTCAATACAGAACCTATTTACAGCACTTTCTACTGATTTCATATCTGTTCCTTCACATAATTCAACTTCAATATTTATTTTCATATCTCTCCATTATTTTTTCAATATCATTCATTTTAACTCTCAAGGCACTTAGTTCTTTGTTTGTTTCATAAACTATTTGTCTTAACTCTCTTTTTGAAGATTTATCTAATCTTCTGACAATTTTATCACTCTCTTGTTTGACTATTTTTTCCATATCTTCTTTTCCATACCATTTAATCAACCTCATTTTAGTTTATTCCTCCTTTCAAATCTTTTCCAAAATTCAAGTTTAATTTTTGATTCTAAGTGATACAACTCAAGATTTCCCAAAGTTGGAACTATTTTTAACATATTCTTGAAAGTCATGTGAGTTCTTACAATCTTGTCCACTTCATTGTCTGGTATGTTTGCTAATAAATCATCTTCAACAAATCTTCTTTTATTCATTTTTTACACTCCTGCTCTGTTAATTCAGCAACTTTTTCTTCTAAACAAGGAGTATAAATCAAATGTGTTTCTCCTGCTTTAAAATTTGAAATATAAACTTCTTGGTTATGTTTAGTATAAACTTCCATAACTTCTTCAAAGGTTTTTCCAGTTCTAACTGCTATTGCTCTTATTTTTTCTAATCTTGATTCCATAGTCATTTTTTGTTTCTATTTATGTAATCTACAAACTTGAAATACATATCCAATCTTTCATCACAGTTTCTTTTTCTTTTTTGTTGGCTTTTGTATGCCTGTTCAAATTGGTCATATAGATTTGAAACCTTGCTTTTGGATTCATCACATTCCATTGCTTCTTCAAGTTCTAGCTTTATATCTAGGTATTTCATTGTTTAACCTCCATTTGTTTATTGAATTTCTCACAACTACATTCTTCACAGCTATCTATTCTATTATATCCTTCAACATCAGAATTATTTCCTAAATCTCCAACATAACTAATATGAGTATGTCCACATTCACATTTCAATTCTTTTTTATTCATCTTGTTTTTCCCCTCCAATATATTGGAACAATAAAACTTCCATCTTTATCTATTGCAAAAAAACTCAAATGTTCTTCTCCAAATTCTAAACCTGCATCAAAACCAAGTTGTTGATATTCATAACATTCATAAAGTTCACTCTCACATCCTACACATTTCAAATATTGTTTAAGATTTTTCATCTTGTTTTTCCTCCTCAAAAACTTCTTCTGGATTAAAGTGAGCAAATCTTTTCTTCATTGCTTTTTAGAAAAGAAAGAAGCCAAAATAAATAAGACTAAATTGTTCTTGCTTCTTTTTTGCTTTTCTGCCTCCTTTTCTAATTTCTTCATAAGGTCGTCATCTGGGTAGATAGTTATTGAATTTCTATCTACCATTTAAATTACTCTCCCCTGAAAAAGATTAAATCTTTTTTCAGGATAGTCCTTTTCATACGATTGCATTAACTTAAATGCCCCTTCGTATGTGTCATAAGTGATGTTTACAACTTTGTTGTTATCACTTCCCATCTTTCCCTCTATTATGGCAAACCAAAAATTTTTAATTTTTGCCATCTTAGTTATCCTCCTGCATTTCTGCAACAGCAAGTTCTCCTTGCTCAACATAGTCATCTGCACAACCTTCACAACTTGCATAGTGTTCTGAAAAACTTACGTTTCCATTATCCACTGCTTTTTTTAGTTCTTCTAATGAAAGCATTTTCTCGCTTTCATAAGCACAATCGGAATAATCTTTTACTTCCCATTGTTCTACTCTGTTACACTTATCGCATATTGCTACTGCGAAAAGTTTAGATGTATTCAAGCCATAAAGTTCCTCGTGGTTCTTTACTTGGCTTCTCAATACTTCTACAATCTCCTTCATCTCTGGTTCTAAGGCAAAGATGTCTGAAGATAACCAATCTACTAATTTTTTAGTTTGTGTGTAAGACAAGTATCTTGCCTGTGTTGTTTGTTTGTTTTTTGTTTCCATTGTTTTTTTCTCCTGCCTTTTAAGGCAGTATTATAAGGTATAATACCTTTATATACCTTTCGGTTTAGGATTTCCTCCCTTTATCTTCATATTACCTTTAACATCCTCCCCCATAAAATAGTAGCACAAATTCCTATTATTATTCCTGATAACCAATAAGCTAATTCTCTCCAAGTTATACTCTTTTGTTTTACTTTATTGTTCATTTAATTTTCCTCCTCAATTTCTTCTTCTGGAATCTTCATAAAACAAAACCAATGAGTTGGTATTTTACTTCCATTAGGATGACCAAATAAAGGTTCTTTTCCTATTATTCTTAAAATCTCTGCTCTCTTTTTACTCGCATCATTCCACTTAAATATCAATACTCCATAATCATCTAATACTCTCCAACATTCATTGAAACCTCTTTTAATATCATCTTGCCATGTTTCTTTATTCAAACATCCATAAGTTTTAGTCATTCTACATCCATCTGGTTCTCCTATTAAATGTGGTGGGTCAAATACAACTAACTTAAAACTCTTATCTGGCAAATCCATTTTTCTATTATCCATAACTATATCTGGTTCTATATGATGATTAGGTCTATTACTATCATGTCCTGCTTTTCTTATTCTGTTATCAATATATAATGTATTAGGATGGTTTTTATTAAACCAAAATAACCTTCCTCCACAACAAGCATCTAAAATAAACTTATCATTCATTTCCCTTTTTCCCCCCCACTATTAATTTGATTAAAAACTATAAAAAACAAAACTGTTAATATATAGTAATCTCCCTCTGAATAATTAACTTTATAAAAAAACAAATTCAAAATATATAAAAAAATCATAGTTAAACAAGCAAAAATACCATTTGTAAATATCTTAATAGGTTTCATCTTGTTTTTCCTCC
>CAYPQU010000012.1:0-4286 GCA_964412965.1 uncultured Candidatus Saccharibacteria bacterium
CTTGTAAAAAGGGATTTGATTCAGTAGAAGAGTCGATTGAATATATATCTAAAACCATAAGTGGAAACAATGAAAAAGCTACCGCTTATAGCGAAGATATGACCACCGAACAAATTCTAAAGAAGTATAACCCAGACTATATTGTTCCCGGATATTCAAAACAAGTTATAAAAATAATGGACACGATTAGCCCATTAGATAAAAAACTTAATAGTTAATCAAAAAAACGCACCTTAGGGGGCGTTTTTTTGTACCATCCAAACAGCCTAGATAATATGTTTTAGGTATGGACATATGGCGGTTTAATTAATTTGTAATTGGCCAAATATTCATTCGGCGTTTTTACATTTAAACCACAATGTTCAAGATTGTTGTAATATATATTCTATCTTTTTAATTTAATTTGCAAGTCTTTAAATGTTTTAAATTTATTTTGTTCATAGAATTTCTGTTGATCTTCTCGATGACTTCTTTCAACAGTTCCATTTTGAGCTGGTTTTCCTGGGTCTATTAAATAGTGAATAATATTGTTTTTTCTACAGAACAAATCAAGGACATGAATTGTTTTAGCCATATTTATGCTTATTCTCGGATTCTATCCGAAAATCGCCATATGTGTATGCACATTACCCTAATTTCCCCCTAGTTATATATCATAAAATATTATTTAAAATTAGAAACACTAAATATTTGTATAAAAATAGTATTGGTGTCAGAGATTCCAAGTGGATATTAGATTTTACACCCTAACCCCATTGAATTAGGTGTCAAATTGACCAACCACAGAAAAATAAATTTTATATGATTATGAGGTCTTGGTAAGTTTTTTTATTCACTTCATTTTTTTACCGATTTTACACTATCGCGCAGTTTCGGTAAAATTTGTTGGAATTCGTGAACGGAAAAAACTGGGTCTTGTACCCAGTTTTTTTAATTTTGAATCAAAAAAGCCCCGTTCATCATTGCTGATGACGGGACTTGTAACCTGTTTTTTAGTTTATAAACAAAACAGGTTTATATTTTCCAGAGACTTAATCTCTCTCATGAGAGCCTCGTACCCTTTAAAATATGAATAGGGTTTTAAGGAATATATTAAGTCTTCTATCTTTTTTATCAAGGCCTCAATTATTTTATCCTCATAAGAATATGAGATAATCTGATCAATCAAGATCAAGGAGGATCTAAGTTCATCTCTCCAGATTATTTGACTTTTCAGACTAGAGATTAAAATTAATCTTAAAAGAGAATCAGAGTTATTGGCAATCTTGCCAATAAAATCCTTTGGCAGTTTGATTAAATTAAAGTATTTATCAACAGCCAATATCTCTTTCCAAGAAAGGACCTCGTTCTTATCTAAAATAGATTGGATTTTGCTCTTTTCTTCTTCCTTTCTCTTCTTTTCTGTAGTCAACTTCTCTTCTCTCTCCTCGTTCCTTCTCTTCTCTTCCCTCCTCTCTTTAATCCTTTGTTTTATCAAAATAAAGCTAAATAAAAGAACCAAGAGAGCAATAAGAAAAGATAATAATTGCCAAAACTTAACACCTAGGAATATTTCTGAGTGCCAGAACTGATATATGGTGCTAATCAGTCCTGTGGTAATTAAGCCAAAAAGAAGAAATAACTTCTCTCTCCCTTTCCAGAAGGGGTCATCACATCCCGCTATCTCATTTATAGCGATTAGTAAAGAAACACCAAATATTGGCAACCAGATGATTTGACTACCGAAATTCGATGCTACCCCTAGGATTGAGATGATCGGGATAATTAGAGTCAAAAGAAAGAAATTAAGAAGTTCAAACAACTTCTTATCTCTGTATTGGTTTTTGTGCTTCAATAATCCCCATACAAGAGAGATCCCGACTGAAATTATCCACGCAAGTAAGCTGGTTTTTGCTCCAGTGCAGGATAAAGATCCTAGTAGTAGGAACAAAGCAAAACCACCAACTATGGCGTTGTTGATAAAGACGGTAATCTCACGACCCCTAAAATAGGGTTTTACCGAATTAGTAATGATAAGAAAAATAATCGTTGCAAAAACGGTAATCAAGGTGAGTATTACTGATGACAATATTGTTGACAATGTGCCAATAACTACAATCACCAAGGGCATAAGCAGTGTAATTACTGCTTCAAAAGAAATTTTTTTCATGTCTTTATTTTTTAAAAGAACATTAGGCGTATTATTATACTTTTAATCGTATAATGTCGTTCATGCGACTTTTACTTGGCACCCATTTACCCCAAGATTTATCTAATATATCATAATATATAAAAAAAGTCAAGTCTCTAATGTTTTAGGTATGGACATATGGCGGTTTAATTAATTTGTAATTGGCCAAATATTCATTCGGCGTTTTTACATTTAAACCACAATGTTCAAGATTGTTGTAATATATATTCTATCTTTTTAATTTAATTTGCAAGTCTTTAAATGTTTTAAATTTATTTTGTTCATAGAATTTCTGTTGATCTTCTCGATGACTTCTTTCAACAGTTCCATTTTGAGCTGGTTTTCCTGGGTCTATTAAATAGTGAATAATATTGTTTTTTCTACAGAACAAATCAAGGACATGAATTGTTTTAGCCATATTTATGCTTATTCTCGGATTCTATCCGAAAATCGCCATATGTGTATGCACATTACCAATAATACTTGACAAATAAAATTTATTTGCTAATATGCAGGACATGGAAAGAATTATATCAAAAAACCAAATAAGCTTTTTCTTTTGGACTTATTTCAAGAGAGGCCTTATTTGCTAGTTTTTGATGTAAAACTAAATCTCAAATAAAACCTCTCTGGCGAGAGTTTTTTTATAATCTATTGGCTTGAGGGCTTAGTTATCTTTAAGAAAAAGATTGTAAAAGGTTTAGATTTAGTAATTAGTTATTTGACAATTAAATAAAAAATAAAAAGATGAAAGACAAAAAAATATTTTACCTTCCAGAAGTAGCTTCTTGGGAGTCGACCTTAAGTTGTCCAATGAGATGTAAGCATTGTGGACTAAATGCAGGTCAGAAAAATAAAAATGAACTAGGAGAAGATGAATCAAAAAAAATGTTAACCAAACTAAGAGACTTTGGTATTAAGGATTTGGTTATCTCTGGTGGGGAGTTTACATGGAGGAAGGATTGGGTTAGCATTTTAAAGTTTTCTCTAAGTCTTTTTGAAAGTGTTAGGGTTATCACCTCTGGCTGGATGGGGGATAAGATTTTTAATTATTTAGAAGATCTTAAAAACATTAAAAAACTTATCTTGTCAGTTAGCCTTGATGGTGCCAAGGAATCTCACGACGAAAGACGCGGGGTGGGTTCTTTTGAGAAAGTTTATGAGATGTTAGCCTATCAAACAGATATTCCAAGAACTGTCTTAACGACAGTTGATACCCTAAACATTCGTGATTGTTTAGATGTGTTGAGTCTTTGCCTCAGGTTCCGGGTATCTATTTGGAGCATACAAATATGCTTGCCGGAAGGACGGATGGATCCCAAATTGTTTCTAGGATTTGATATGATTAGATTTTTTGCGGAGGAAATAAAGATTTGGCAAGAGAAATACAAAGACAGGATAATAATCTCTCCAGATGATTGTTTTGCAAATCTTTTTCCTATGAGAAATTATGGGGAGTGGGGAGGTTGTCATGCAGCCAGAAGATTAATAACAATTTTAAGTGATGGATCTATTACCGGTTGCCCCACAATGTCTAATATTAAGGCTGGTAATATTAAAGAAGATGATCTTCAGGATGTATGGGAGTCAAAGACTATGAATTGTTTACGCTATCAGGTTCCAGAAGAATGTAAGGTTTGTGGCAAGTGTGCTGGTGGTTGTAAAACAATTAGTAAAATGTTTGGTAGTCAATTTTGTTTTTTAATTTAAACACTATGGAAATATTTTTTACAATTCCAGTGATCATTTTTCTAGGAAAGATGATCACTTTAAGCTCCAGGGTTTTTGCCTTCTCCACGAACAGTGTTTATGGAGATTGGCGCAATAACCCCTCACCAAGTACTAAACCGAGCAAGAGTATTAAACCGGTTGACTCAAAAGAAGAGGATGTGAATGAAGATAAAGAAAATTTTGAGAAGAAGCTGGATGAATTAGAAAAACGTAGATCTGAAGTTATGAAAGACCTAGAAAGGATTGAAGGGGAGCTCGATGCATTGTCTAAGGTGTTTAAAAAATAACATCCCAAAACCACAATTTTTAATTGTGGTTTTTTATATACCCTTAACTGCTTCAATACTCAGACTTTTTTCGCCATTTCTTTCGGTAATTTTTCCTT
>CAYPQU010000013.1:0-3051 GCA_964412965.1 uncultured Candidatus Saccharibacteria bacterium
CATCAAATTGTAGGCGTTTCTGTAGGGCTCTTGATATTTCTCTATCTGGAGAGCCTGGGTTACGGTGTTTTTTCCAGAGTAGGTGCGGCCTTTTTCTATAATCGGACCTCCCCTGTGTTTTTTCACGATCACCCAACGGTGAGGCTAACCATATTCTTTCTATTTGTTCAAAATTCTTATTGGTCCAGAATGCTAAATGTGAACAAAGAGCCATATCGGCAGCTGAATCATCGTCTTTGTAACTTGTTTTATCTCCATCGTATAGGGTTTTAATTTTTTTACCATTTTTAGCCCCAAACATATATTCTAAAACCTTATTATCATCCATTGTTATTTCACCCTTTACCAATGTTTCATTATCCTTGTTCCATGGATATCCTAAAATTTTTAATAACCTTATTGCTTCTTTTGTATCAATTAATCTTATCTCTTTCTCTTCTTTATAAATATCTTCAGTAACTGTAAAGTAACGACCGGAGTTGTATATTTCAACACAACCTGATCGGTTTGCTATTAGTTCTAGGGGTTCAGTTAATTCAAGGTAGAAATGAAGTCCTGTTTTTGATGGTGATAGTTCGCAATATGTATTAGCTTCAATAAAAAACTCCATTACATATTCTGGTATTTGTTTTCCATCTTCGATAACGTGATCTAAATCAATACCAATTAATTTTTTATCAGATTTAAAAATAATACCAACGTGTTCTTTATCAATGGCAACCGCTTCAGAATATGTTCCCCAATCATCTTCTTTTATAGACGATGCTTTTCTTTTGGTAATTGGTGAATATGGAATTTTAGTTGTTCTTTCTTCGATTATTTTTAAGCGATAATTTACCCACCTTTTTTCTTTTCCAAATCTTTCAACAAGTTTATTAATATGCAAAAGCCCCGAAACAACTGCATCAGAAGAATCGTCTCTGATCTCCCTCTCGGAAGAATTGTTTCGGGGCTGTTTAATACTAATATTTTTCTGTGATTCTATTTCATGCATAAATAAAGTATATTCTTTTAAAAAAAATATGTCAATTATGAAAAATAATAAAACACATATTTTTATTCTTGTCTACTTGCAAACAATTTTGAATTATGATATCCTTAAAGTATGAGAAGAAAAGACCATAAAACAACAACAATACGTATTAGTGTTCCTGCTCATGATTTATTGAGAGAGATGTCTTACACGAGAAGGGAAACAATTACAGAAATTATAGATTATTACGTTGGTGTAAAAAAAAGAAATCATCATAGTCCAAGAGAGAAGCCAGATACAAGAAAGAAACATATTAGAGTAAAACCATTAACAACACTAGAGAAATTATTAAGAGATAAAAAATAAAATTTCCGCCACTTTTGGTCGACGAGTGGAATTAACAATTAACAAATAAAAAAAATTATGACAACAAAAAAAGTAGATGATTTTGATAGTGCAAATGAGGTACAAAGTAATTGGTTAAAATGGAACGTGGTTGGTGAAGATAAGTTTGTGGGAACATTAATAGCAAAAAGATCGATGAAGAGTTCCATCCCGGGAAAAGAGGGAGAAATGGTTAACGTTTACGATTTCAAAGTAAGCTATGGTTTATTCCACCTAACTGATGATGATAAAAAAGTTGTTCCAGAACCAGTTACCATTGAGGATGGTGAAATTTATTCAGTTGGAGGTACAAAAATTATTGATCGCCAAATGACAAACATTAAAATTGGTCAAATTATCGGTCTTAAATATACAGAAACTGTACCAAGTAAAACCAAGGGTTTTGCTCCAGCTAAAATAATTAAAGTGTTCTTACAAAAAAACGATGATGGTAGTCTAAAAATGGATGAGGAATTTTTAGCAGAAAGAAATTCCCCAGAAAATGGTTACGATCAGATGTAATTAATAATTAGGCGTACATTGGTACGCCCATGGACCCGTCAGTGCAAGGTAGTGAAAGGGTGACCCGAAAAAACATCCTCCACTCGTAAGCTAATTTTCAGGGCCTTGCCCGGGGCCACAGGTGTATCAATGTATAATAAAATAATATGGACATTGACACAAAAGAACTAGCTGAGATAAAAACTCAAGTTAGTGGAGTACAAATGGCTGCTAATTCTTTATATGTAAATAATCAAAAAGAAGCAGACGAAGCAACATTATTATTAAAGAATATTAAAGAAGCAGAAAAATTTGTTACTGCCAAAAAAGAAGAAATAACTAGACCCTTGATGAAGTCATTATCATCTGTGCGAGATCTCTTTAAACCTATTGAGTTAAATCTCCAAGATGCAACAAAAACCATTAAGGCTAAAATACTTGCTTGGACTATTGAGGAACAAGACAAAAAGGATAAGGAACAAGCTAAGATAGCCGCTCGTGTCGAGAAGGGTACAATGCGTAGTGACACAGCTGCAGCTAAACTTGAAACAATCAATAGAGAATCTCCAAAATCAAACTTACGCACCCTAAAAAAAGTGCGTGTTGTTGACGAAACCGCCATCCCCCGTGAATATTTAATACCCGACATGATTAAAATTACGGAAGCGATTCTTCGTCATGGAGAGAATATTCCAGGGGTTGAAATGTATGAAGAAAAACAAATAATTGCTAAATAACATGAAATCAATTGAAGAAAGAATAAAAGAAGCAACAACAGAGATTGAATCAGCTTTGTTGGAAAATGTTTTAGCTAGTAGGGCTGAAACAAATGCTAAAATACGAAGAAGGAAGGCACACTATACATTACAAAAGTCGAGTGAGAGACTTAATGATTTAAGGAAAGAATTAATGGAGATTAATTAAAACATTATGGAAAAAAACATAAATAACGTGGGAAGATTAGAGGCTCTTATTATGTTCTTTGGATCACTTGTTGCTTCAGCGATCTGTAAAAACATAATTTTATCGATTATATTTTCGGTGTTAGCCTTAGTGAATGCGGTAATCTATCTTATTTTATTGTATTCTAAAAAAATAAAGAAAGGAAAAGATGCGAGGGATTATATTAAAAAGTTAGATAAAATATTATAAAATTATGTCAAAAATAACAAAAGAACAAGTTTTAGAAAATT
>CAYPQU010000014.1:0-2574 GCA_964412965.1 uncultured Candidatus Saccharibacteria bacterium
GCTGGATTCTACCAAAAAACTTCTAAGAATATTGGGCGGATAAAGGCTGATGGAAACTTAAGCCTTTAAGATTAAAATTCCAGTAAAAAAACTTTACGAATTAAGACTCCCTTCTTTTTTCTTCTTTTTCGCACGGCTGTATGAAAAAGAGGATTGTTTTATATTAATCTAATCTCAGTTCCATATATTCAGCCTTACCATTTCCCCAGTTTTCAATTGTTGCCTTTGGTTCAAAACCACACCTAACCAAAGCTCTGTTTAACCTAGGATTAATTCCGTGTAATAATATCTTTTTATAGCCTCTTTCTTTGGCTTGTTCTTTTAGTTTATTAAGCGCCTGAAATGGATCAATTTTTCCGGCAATTGATTCAACATATAAATTATCACCTCTTGCATCAAATTCATTGTGTGTTTGCGGTAATTCTGCTTCGTTTGCTTTTTGAGATGTTAAATAACCTGTTATTCTTCCACCCTCCATAAAGACAAAAGAAATCCCCTTTTCAGATTGAATATTTTCTAATATTTCTTCAGGTGATTCTTCTAACCCTGAATTAGAAAATGACTCTGCTTCAATGTTGTTTAGATCTTCAATAATAGACTCATACGATAAATTATTACGATTAGCGAAAGATTGAATGTTTTCTTGGTCATTAGAAAAAGATGAGCTTATACCAGTCGTTAAGTCTATGGCTGTAATCAAGCCGGAATTAATATTCTCTTTTATTTCTTTATCCAAAACTCTGTCTTCGTTGTAAATTTCACCCAAAGCTTGAGCATTGTAAGCTTCTAAGTAATAGCGACCAGGTCTAGAACCCCCTTTTGAAGTATAATCTTTCAAATATCCTCCAACTTTATCAACTGGTGCAACTATCATTTTATTTAAAGAACCCCACTCAATATCATTAGTTCCAACCATACCTATACCAACCTTGGGGATATTGCATTTTTTGGCATAATCCTTAACAAAAGTAAATAAATTGTCACGAATTGATGTATTAACTACAATATCTTTGTATCTGTTATTAACCTCTACATTATCTAAAACTAAAACTGGTTCACCGTTAGAATCCTTAGAAACAAATAACCAGGTGTTTGCAATAGGATCTTTTTTTTCTTGGTCATAAACCTCTGCTACTTGCACTCCTGCATCTGCTAGAAACTGAGCAACTGTTGCAGGGTCGTGAGTATACAAACCACCCTCTTGTGGCGCATCTTTTACCCCAACAGCAATACAACAGTGAGTGTAGTTTCCTTGGAATAAATCCCGTGCTGGGTCCCTATCCCAAAGTTTAACTCTAAATCCTTGCTCTTTTGTTTCCAAACTGCTAATGTTCTCTTCTTTAAACAACTCAACTGCTTCTTCTAAATGTCCTAGGTGTTCAAATAATGTTCCAAAATATTCTTCCTTTTGGTTTGAAAAACCTTCTTTTATGTTTATTATCCTGTTTTTAAGTAGTTGATATTGTTTTTTTAATTCTTCATAATTCTTAATATCGCTCAGCCCTTTATTTTTTGCACCATGAAGAATATGCATCAGTGGTTCATACTGTCGTGGAATTAATTCGTCTTTTATTTGAGATAATAAACCCACAAAATCTTCGGCCCTATTCCTTAAAACTTCTTGAAAATGTTTTGTATTGTCAACCTTAACTTCTTTTGAAACAAGAAAATCTTGAACCCCACCATACTCATACCAAGCTTTTGGGTCAACCCCCAAGTCTTTTAGTTTAGAAAAGACATTATCGTTATGATTTGCTAAGTTTTGACCAATTTCATCTTCGTTGTCTTTATCTAGAATAAAGTCTTTAAAATCGCCAACAAAACCTCGTTCAACTATTTTTTTATAGAGATCTAATACATTTTCATAATTACTCTCCCCTGCTTCAATCCTTTTTTCTATTATCTTATTGTTAGATCCTAGATACACAAGATAATTTTTATTCCAACGATCAAGTGACCCAGCGGGTAGTTTTGAAGTATCTATTCCAACCCCCCCTACAATAATATCTAAAAGTTCTTTCTCTAATAATTCTTGAACATTTTCTCCTTGGTCAACTATGGTAACAAATTGATCTGCTTTTTTAGACTTAATAAACTGAACGCCAAATTCAAACATCTTTTCTACTTTGTCTTGTTTGAGTGAATTTTTAGAGAAATAATTTTTTAGAGATTCTACTACATAGGGGTTATTTAATGCGGGCTTAGAAATATCCAAAAAACTTTTAGTATAGAGCAGTGTTTCTGAGCTAAGGTTGGTCAGAAAAACACCAAAGTCTTTGGGCTTAAATATTTTTGCTAGGTCAGATAATATAAGTTGATTATCACTAAAAAACTTTTCTACCGAGGCTATCTTTTTTGTTTCATCTAATCCTTTATTCTTATCTTCTAAATAATCTTTTGTTTTATTAAAGATATTTAAATATTCCCAGATTTCTGATGGATTATTCTCTTTAATCTTAGAGACCAACAAACTAGTGGAAAATAGATAGTTAGAATCGTCTGTTTTTTCTTTAATTATTTTATCTATTTTATTGCTCAAGGGATTATCTATGAATGGGTAGTTTTTTAAAGATT